>MGSS01000034.1 GCA_001798595.1 Deltaproteobacteria bacterium RIFCSPLOWO2_12_FULL_60_19
TCAGCGCGGATTCGCGAGCCGAAGACGAGGGAATCTCCTTGAGCGGGTCGCCCGGCTGAGAGAAGCCGCCCGCCGCGAGCCGGCGAAAAATTCCGTTGGCGAGACCGTAGCTCTTCGCCGCCTCCGGCGGGAGCTTTCCGAGACAAAATGTCCGGCCTAACTCGGCCCAGTAGCGCTGATACGACGCCGCGACGGAGATGAGCAGCAGTTCGCCGTTCTCAAGCGGAGACACACCGGCGGGGCGGAGACCTACGCGCGGGTCGGAGGAGCGCGCGATCATGAACCTGAAATCCTCGACGCCGCGCCGCCGGGCTTCCCGGTCGAGGGCGGCCATGATTTCATATTCCTTCCGTCCCGGTCGCGCTGCCTCCGCGACCAGGGCGAGCGCCTGCTCTAAAATCCCGCTCGTCTTGCGCAACAGCGCCTGTTCGGACGACGACTTGACCAGTCGGAGCGAAGTCGCAACATCGCTCAGGTCGAGAAGCTCCGCCCCCGCCAGCGTCTGGTTTACTTTTTCCCATTCGCGGGCGGGCATCTGCTCTTCGACGGCGACCAACCCGACTCGTTTGGGCTTAAGCCCTCTCTTCTTGAGCGCCTCGGCCAGCCCTTGAGCGAACTGCCCCACGGACCAAACCTCGTCGATCCAGGTGAGCGTTTTGGAGAAGGGATTGTTCCGGCTCGGCTCCTGGACGACGAGCGCCGGCTCGCCTTCGAGAGAGATCACCGCCAGCGCGCCGCGGTTTTTCGGCATAAAGTGCGAGACAAACGCCAGGTGGCCGTAGCGCCACGAGTCGCCGTAGATCAGCAAGAGATCCGCGCCGCGCTCCTTCATGCCTTGCCTGAGGCGGCTTAAACGGCCGCGAAATTCCTGCTCGGAGATGCCTTCCCGATCCCAGGTGCTGCAGCCGCGGTTGAGAACCGTATGGAGCGTATCCATCGTCTAAACCTCGATCGTAAAGAGCCTCATCGGCGTTTGAGTCAAACGCCGGGGGCCGTTCGCTTCCACATAGACCGTGTCGCCCAACATGAGATAACCGGTTTCGGGAATGTATTGGTTCGGATGAACGACGAAACACATTCCCTCCTGGATAACGGCTTCATTCTCATCGACGATCTCCGAAAACGGCATCGACTGGAAGCCCAGCCCGTGGCCGCGCACGCGCATATAGGGCGGCCGGCAATATTTCTCGTAGCCGTAGGCCGAGAAAACCTCGTTCATCACCTGGGAGATCGGCCCGACCTTTTTTCCCGGACGGACCCGGTCGAGGCTCTTCTCCATCGCCTCTTCGAGAATGGCGAATTTTTCCCGCACGACCGGCGAAGGCGCGCCCATGACCGCCGTGCGGCAGAGCTGGATGAAATGGCCTTCGACCGCCGGCGTGATCTCCGCGATGATGATGTCGCCGGGCTGAAGCCTCCGGTCCTGCGGCGGATGGGCGCAGTGGCTGTGATCGGAAGCGGTGACCATGCCGAAGTTGTCCTCGGCGCCGCGGGAGCGCATGGCGTACTCCACCTCGGCCGCAAGCTCGTACTCGCGCATCCCGACCCTGGCGTTCGCTAAAATGGCGTCGAATCCCCGGTCCGCAATCTCGGCCGCGCGAGTCAAAGCGGGCAAGGATTCAGCGCCGGGAAACCGGGCGAGAGAGCTGAGGATCGAGTCGGCGACCTTCAGCCTGCCGCCGAACTGTTTTCCAAGGGCCTGGTAGATCGCGGCGGGCATGAACGCCCAACCGACGAGGCCGATGTCGCCGCCGATTCTTTTTTCGACGGCCAGCTCTTTGACCGCTTCCGCGAAGCGATCCGTCACTTTCACGTCCTCGATCCAGCTCCGCTCGCGCGCCCTCCCCTCGTCCCACGGAAGAGTGATGAGCATCGTGGCGTCGCCCGCAGCGGTGAGAAAAACGCCGGTATGGCGTCCCATCGGGAGCACACCGGAGATCCACAGCACCGGATTGACCTCCAGCATGCTCAACTGCCCGGTCGAGTAGAAGAGCAGCGCGGAGAGTTTCTGTTCCTTCATCGCCTCGCGGAGCGAACGCACTTTGCCGTCAAAAGCCGCCGCCTTCGGCGATCGGTCAGGTTGCATGAGCCTCCTCCATCTTGAAAAAGAACCGGTCCGTTTGCCCCGGATCAGGCGACACGCGGCCGCGAGATCGCCTCTTTCCATGGCCTGTGAGCATCTTTGTAGGCCTTGGGCCCGAGGCGAAAATGGCGCGCCTGCTCGTAAGTCTCCACGAACGGCATATTGGGATCATACCAATCCTTGGGATCGATCGGACAGGGGCCGGCCTTCGAAACATGGCCCGGCGTCGGTCGCCCGAGCATCTCTTCCAGCAGCCACACGCAGTCGATGACGCGGTCCAGATCGACCCCGGTCTCGATACCCATCCGCGCCAACAAATGCATGAGATCTTCGGTCGCAACCATGCCCGTCGCGCGGCCGTTGCCGCAATAGGGGCAGCCGCCGATTCCACCGATGGAGCCGTCGAAATAGACCGTGTCGGCCGCCTCCAGTACGCGCAGCGCGGCATAAGTGGACGCCATCGCCATGCCGCGCGCGTTGTGAAGATGGAGCTTGAAGTCAACGATCTCCGGCCAACGCTGTTTAATCGCCGTCAGGGTCTCCTCGACTTCATGCGGAGCGTTCCAGCTCATCGGGTCGCCGAGGTTGACGTGAGTCACCGCGATGCCCGCCCCGCCCCACAGCGCATGCTCCCGCTCCAGCATCTCCATCCGCTGAGCGAGCGTGAAAGCGCCGAGAAAATTGGATCCCCAGGCCGAATGGACCGCGATGCCGGCCGCCGCGCGGCCTGTTTCTTTGGCGCGCGCGATAATTTGCGGCCAGCGCTCGATCTCCTGCGCCTGAGAACGATTGAAATTTCGCCGCGCGAAGACGTCGCATAAGTTACAGCTCAGATACGGAACGGGCTCGCGCTCGGGCGTCAACGGCGGCGAATAAGCGCGCGCCCGCTCTTCGCCCTGGGGATTCGCCACCAGAGCCGTATAGGTGACGCCCGGCTTCGGCCGAAAGCGGCGCAGGAGTTCGTCGATGCAGGCCATCTGAGGCGTATACTTCGGGCTTACGAACGATCCCACCGCGATATTTTTCAGCCCCGTCTCGGAGATGGCGTCGAGCAGCCTGACCTTTTGTTCCACCGCAATGTTGACGTCTTCGATCTGCATGCCCTCGCGCATGCACTCCTCTTTGTACACCACTTTGGGCCACTCCCTCATGCTTTCCTCCTTGTTATCGAGCACGGGCGCAGTTTTAGTTTGTGTTCCACGGTAATCTCTATCGCTGCGGTTTGTCGTTGCAAAAAAGCGCGACCTGCTTTCTTCCCGCGTCAGGCGACCATCACGACATTATTTTTCGCCAGCCGGTCGATCTCGGCGTCGGACAATCCCAACTCCTCCAGGACATCGCGGGTGTGCTCGCCGAGGCGCGGGGGTTGCCTTCTCACGGAGAACTCAAACGCGCTGCTTTCAAGCGGCAGCGCGGGCAACCGCACCGTTTTTTGGCCCGCATTTACGGGGAGCAAACGGTTGGGATGGCCCGTCAGATAAGGATCTTCGTAAAGGTCGGCGGGCGTGTTGACGGGCGCGTAGGGCACCTCGGCTTTGTCGAGCTTGCTCATCACTTCCTTGTAGCCGTAACTTCCGACGATTTCCTGAATGCGCGGGAGCAGCCAATCCCGCGCGCGGGTCCTTGCCTCGTTGTCCAGCAGATCGGGATGCGAGCCAAGCTCGCGCTCGGCAAATTCGCGGCAAAACGCTCCCCAATGGCGGTCGCTGGTGATCCCGATGAAAACCTGCTTACCGTCGGCGGCGCGGAACAGATCGAAAACGCCCCAGCGAAACCGAGTGCCCATCTTGCGGACGGGCATCGGCAGCGGCGCTTCGCCCGACATCGCGTAGTGGGCTATATGCTGCCCGACCCAAAAAACCACGGTTTCGAACAGACCCGATGTCAGGCGCTGTCCTCGTCCCGTGACATTTCTTTGCAGCAACGCGGCAAGGATGCCGATGACGCCGTACGTGGCCGCGCTGATGTCCGTCACCGACGCCCCGATGCGCAGCGGCTGGTCCTTCAATCCTGTCATATAGGCGATCCCCCCCATCATCTGCGCCACCTCGTCCAGCGCCGGCCGGCGGGCGTAGGGGCCCTGGAGGAACCCGTTGATCGAACAATAGACGATCCGCGGATTGAGCTTGGAAACCGTGTCGTAATCGACTCCCAATCGCTCGAGGACACCCGGGGCATAGTTGTCGAGGACAACGTCGCATCCGGCGGCGAACTTGAGGAACAGCTCTTTTCCTTCCGTTTGCCGCAAGTTGACCGCGAAACTCCGCTTGTTGCGGTTGAGAAAATAAAAGGTGCTGGCGCCCATGGGCGATTTCCTCGCCTGATCTCCGCCCCGGGAAGGATCCTCGATCTTGATCACATCCGCGCCCAAATCGGCCAGGATGAGACCCGCCGTCGGCCCCGCCACGATATGGCCCAACTCCAACACTCTGGTCGCTTCAAGGGGCAATGGACTCATCGTATCAAATTCGACCAAAGGGGAGAGCTGCCGCTTCTCCCCTTTGGAAACCCCATCGGCATGAACTCATCGCATCAACGTTTGACCAAAGGGGAGAGCTGCCGCTTCTCCCCTTTGGAAACCCCATCGGCTTTGCGCCCGCCTCAAGAGGCGGGGGTTACATTAGATCAAACCGAGACGCGCCACACCGCGCAGTTCAACCCGGCTCATACTCCGGCGCCTTCTCCAACTGCTCGAAGCCGCAGGCGCGATCGACCCCGGTCGTCGCCGTGAGGTTCGGTTCCGCCGCGATCAGCAGGGCCGGCGCCGTTTCGCTTCCATTAAAATGCTGGAAGACGACGCCGTCGGGCTTGATCGGGAGCTGAAGCAAATCGCCTTGTTTCCAATCGTAGCGCTGCCCGTCGAGCACGGTGTAGCCCATTCCCTCGACCACGACAAAGACCACGCCTCCCTGACATTGCTGCTTTCCGCTGCGCCCCCCGGGCCTGATCTGCTGCGCATAAAAAATTAGAAACTTGTGCGCCGTGGAATTGATCCCCGGATGCATGTACCACTTCATCGCGCCCTGCGGATTGACTTCCCACGGCAGCTCCGCGCCCTTCACGCATACGCGGGAGGCGGCGATGCGCTCCCGCTCCCGGTCCCGCAGCTCGATCAGCTCCTCATAGCGAGTTATTTCTCTGTGCCGCGCCGCGCGATCAGCCATCGTTGTCACCTCGCGCTTTCGGCGAATGGCCGGGCGCGATCTCTAGCTGTTTAAGATGGAGCGCCACGTGATTGGCCAGAGGGACATAGACAAAGGCCATCCAGCGGCTCGGCCCATCCGGGTTGGTGTTGAAATGCTGGTGCTCGACGCCGCCGGGCTTGACCGGCAGCGTAAGGAGATCCCCCTTTTCCCAGTCATACCTCTTGCCGTCGGCCACCGTGTAACCCTTCCCTTCCAAAATATAGATGGCGACCCCTCCCTGGTGGCGGTGTTTTCCCGATTGCGTGCGGATCTCCTGGGAGAATACCCTCCACTCCTGCAAAGCCGTATCCGAATACATCGCGGCATTCAGAAAATAACGGATTCTTCCCTGGCGCGTATTTTCCCAGGGTCTCTCTTCATCCCGGACGAGAATCTTTCCCGTGCGGCCGCGCTCCAAGACGCGGTCCTGGTACTGGATCGCCGCCTCGTAGGCGTTTTCCGGATTCGCCGGGTTATCCTTTTCCGCCATAAAGCTTCTCCATAAATCCTGAACGCTCGATTTTCTGCAGGATGGAATGATCGAAGAATTGTTCCGGCTTCGCCTTGAGGGCGGCCGGCTGGGACTCGCCGAGGGTTTGCAAGACCGTTTGCGCCGCCTTGGGGTCGGCATAGGGAAGCCTGCCGATCTGCCTCACGTACTCGTCGTACGCATCCTGCAGCGCCTCCCGATCGTCCGTCCTGAAATATTTTTGGAAAATTTTGATTGTCTCTTTCGGCCGGGTCTTTAGAAAGTGAATACCCTCCACCACCGCCCGGCCGAAGTTGAACAGCAGATCGGGCTGCTCCTTGAGAACCTCCTCGCGCGTTATGACCGAGGAGTGGAGGAAGGGGATTCCGAGTTCGGCGAGATCGGCGAGGACGTTGAATCCCAGCTTCTTGGCCAACAGCTCCTGGGGAGAAGTGAGGAGAGTCCCCTGCACCGCATTCGCCTGCATCGCCGCCACCCGTTCCGCGCCGCCGCCGATTTGAATCAAGGCCACATCCCGACCCGGCTCGAGGTTGAACCTGCGCAGGGCGAAGATTGCCGCGGCGTGGCCCGATGAGCCGAAGCGGCTGATGCCGATTTTTTTTCCTTTAAGCTGCTCGACTTGCTGAATCCCCTTTGCGGCGACCAGATAATAGGGGAAAACGTTGAGCAAGCCCATGATGATCTTGACCCTGGCGCCGCCGAGCGCGGCGGATACGGCGGGGCTGCCGGCGGAAAAAAGCAGCGGCGTTTCACCCGCGATCAGGGCGCTCATGGCACGGGAACCCGCGGAGATATAGACAAGCTGCGCCTCCAGGCCGTACTTGCGGTAGATTCCCGTCTCCTGGGCCACCCAGGCAACCGACTGGCTCGCCGTGATAGACGAGTAGACGAGGGGGATCTCTTTTGCCTGGGCAAAAGGCCAAACCAAGCAAAAGAAAAAAATCAGCCCGGCCGGCCAAACAACATGTCTTCGGAATTTCGGATACCTCATCAAAGCTTCTCTCCCTCTGCTTTCCCGGTTATCAAGGCGACGTCTCCTCCAAAAACCAATCGAGCGGTATCTTCCTTCCCAAGCCGCTCTTCTCCGCCAGTTCCAGGACCTTCGCGCCCAGAGCGGCGAACTGGATGCCCATCCCGACGTTGTTGTTGAAAAGGGTTATCTGCGATTTGTCCGTTCGCCCCTGAGCTTTACCCGACACCAGCTCGCTCAGCTCGGCGATCTTGTCCCAGGTTAGAATCCCTTTCTGGACCGCGCCGTAGATATCCGGCTGCTCGTCATAGACGGCTTGTTCCCTCGACGTCACGACCACCACGTCGCATTTGGCAATGGCCTCGTCGTCGAGCTCTCTGCGTTTTTGCGTCTTGTCGCTGGCGACGATGCTGCCGACGTGCATTCCCGCTTCCAACTGCTTGCCGTCGAACACCGGGTCCACGGTCGCCGTCGCCGCCATCACGATGTCGCAATCTCGCACCGCCTCGTCGGACCGCTCCACCGCGCGTATCTTGATGGAAAACTTTTTCGCCATCTCCTCGGCGAATTGCCGCCGGTGTTCCGGGGTCGGACTGTAGACTCTGACCTCCTGGATATCGCGCGTCAGCAGGATCGCTTCCAGATGCGCGCCGGCCTGCCAACCGGAGCCGAACAGCCCGAGGACGTGGGAATCCTCTCGCGCGAGATATTTGACGCCGATGCCGCTGGTAGCCCCGACCCTGAGCTTCTGAATAAAGCTGTCTTGAATGATCGCCAGTGGCTCGGTGGTTTCCATGCTGTAGAGATAGA
>MGSS01000035.1 GCA_001798595.1 Deltaproteobacteria bacterium RIFCSPLOWO2_12_FULL_60_19
GCGCTCAGCGCGTGCACGCCGCCGCAGATTCCGACGGAGGCGCTCAAGTGGTCGCTGGAAAGCGCCGAGATTCGCACGCTGCAAACGCGGCGATTCCAGACCACGGATGAAGAGAAGCTGCTGACTGCCGGCGCTGCGATTCTTCAAGAAATGGGATTTATCATCGATGCGAGGGAGCCGAAGTTGGGCGTCCTCGTCGGCTCCAAGAGGCAACCTTTAGATAGCCTTGGCGAAAAAGCAACTTCCATCGCGGTAGCCGTGCTGACCCGGCAGGTCGGCCTCCCGTACGGCATGCCGGTCAGTAAGGAGCAACTCATCAAAGCGGCGCTCGTCACCAGGCCGGGGGAGAACAAAAAAGAGACGATCGTCCGGGTCACTTTTCAGCGCGTTGTCTGGAACACTGAGGACAAAATAAGCAGATCGGAGCTGCTGCAACCAGCCGAGCTCTATCGCGCTTTCTTTGTCAGGCTTGCCGAGGCGGTCTCTCTGGAGGCGCGTGAATTTTAAGGCAGTCAAGGTTTTACAAGCTGCCGCCTGGCTGCTCATGTTCGCGGCGCTCAGCGCATGCCAGGTGCAGCTACACGACCTTGAGCCGCCGAGGAGTCAATTTGAGCTGACCAGGATACAAGCCCGGGCCTTCGACACGACGGACCGCGACAAGGCGCTTCGCGCCGTCATTGTGGCCCTGCAGGATCTCGGCTTCGTCATTGACCGGGCCAACGACACCAATGGCTCGGTGAGGGGCATAAAGCTGGACGACTACTTGCTCAACATCACCGTGACGGTCAGGCCTCAAGGGGGGAGCCGAACGGTTGTCCGCGCCAACGTGAGATACAACGTCACGCCGGTATTCGCCCCGGAGCCCTACCAGCAGTTCTTTGCGGCTCTCTCACGGGCGATAGCGCTCGAAGCCCGTGCGGTGGATTGAATCGGGTGCGGCAGCGGAAGTGCCTAGAAAACCACGCTGTTTTTTACTTTCCACTCGTTTGCTTGGTTGACAATTTCGCGAAATCCTCTATATACTAAAACCCTCTTTCGGTCCGGTTGAGCTCAGCATGAAGATACGGGTCAATCAGATCACGGAGTCTCCCAAGGAAAAAAGTTTCGAAGAGGGGACCGACGAGCTGAATCGAATGTACGGCGGCGAGCGGGTGAGGGATTTTCATTTCCCCCCGGTCGTCAACGCGCATTTGCTCTATTACAGGTCGGGTCAAGAGCTGTTTTTTCAGGGATCGCTAAGCGGAGCCATTGAGGGTATTTGCAGCCGTTGCCTGAAAAGCTATTCGCTTCCGCTGGAAAAAGAATTTAACCTGGTCCTGCTCCCCGACCCGCTGGGGTTGAAGAGCAGGGAACTGAATCGGGATGAAATGGGATTGAGCTACTACAGCACGGAGGAGATCGATCTAGCCCCGCTGATCCACGAGCAGGTTCTGCTCGCCCTGCCGATTCGTCCTCTTTGCGATGACCAATGCCGTGGGCTTTGCGCGAGTTGCGGCGCGGAGCTGAATCAAGGGCCGTGCGGCTGCGCGCCGTCGCAGGGCGATCCGCGCATGGCGGCTTTCCACGTCCTGAAACAGGATCAAAAACCCTCCGCGCGTTGACTACTGTTCCAGCCGTTGGCGGGAAATAAAAGGAAGGAAGCAAAAAATGCCCGTACCGAAACGAAGGACTTCCAGGAGCAAGAAAAACCAGCGCCGATCGCATGACGCGCTGTCGAGTCATCAGGCGAGCGTCTGTCCAAAGTGCGGGGAAGCCACTTTCCCCCATCGGGCTTGCCGGAGTTGCGGCTACTATCGCGGCCGACCCGTGATCTCCATCGAACAGAGCTGATCCTTTTCTCCAACATGCTGAAGGTTGCCGTAGATGCCATGGGAGGGGACCGCGCTCCGGACGCGGTCGTCACGGGCGCGCTCCTCGCCGCGAAGGAGCTGGACGCCAAGATCCTCCTGGTCGGCCAAAGGGAGATCGTGGAGAGCGCTCTCTCAAAGGAATCCTTCCCTCGCTCCAACATCGAAGTCGTGCCCGCCAGCGAAACCGTGGCGATGGACGAATCTCCCAGCGCGGCGCTGAGAAAGCGGGACTCTTCTTTAAAAGTCGCGTTCGAACTGCTCCATAAGGGCGAAGCGCAAGCGGTCGTCAGCGCGGGCAATTCCGGCGCGATGATGGCCACCGGCATGTTCGTCCTGGGAAATCTTCCGGGAGTGGACCGGCCGGCGATCCTGATCGCCGTGCCGACGCCGGGCAGAGGAACGGTCATCATCGACGCCGGCGCCAACGTCGACTGCAAACCGCGTCACCTGGTTCAGTTCGGCGTGATGGGCTCGGTCTATTCCGAGAGGGTGCTGGGTGTCCCTACCCCTCGAATCGGAGTCCTCAGCAACGGCGAGGAAGAGGGCAAGGGAAACGAGCTGACCCGGGCCACCAGCGAGCAGCTTTCCTCCACGGAACTCAACTACATCGGCTATGTCGAAGGCAGAGATATCTTTACCGGAGAGGTCGATGTGGTCGTATGCGACGGTTTTACCGGCAACGTGGCGCTGAAGACCATGGAAGGTTTGGCCGGCTTTATCGGCAGCACGCTGAAAGGGGCATTCCGGCAAACTCTTTCCAGCCGCCTCGGCTATCTTCTGAGCGGCAGGTCGCTGCGCCGCGCCTATACGCGCCTGGACTATACCGAATACGGCGGCGCGCCGCTGCTCGGGCTGAACGGCGTGGCTATCGTGGCTCACGGCGGCTCCGGCCCCAAAGCCATCAAAAATGCGATTCGCGTCGGAATCGAGACCGTCTCGCACGACGTCAACCGGCACATCATCGAAACACTGGGCGAGGTGGCGGAGCTGAGTTCCACGGACGACGAAAAGCTGCCACGCCGTCTCTGGCGGCGCGTTCGATCCAAGCTTGAGGGCAAGGGTGGCGGGGACAACTAAGGTCGTCTTTGTCTTCCCCGGCCAGGGATCGCAGGCTGTTGGGATGGGGAAAGAGCTCTATAAAAACTTCCACGCCGCCAAGGAAGTTTTCCTGGAGGCGGAAGAGGCGCTGAAGACATCCCTCCGTCTGGTCTGCTTCTCCGGCCCCGAAGAAGAGCTGAAGCTCACGCAGAATACGCAACCCGCGATTCTTACGGTTTCCATCGCCGCGCTGCGCGTGCTCCAGTCCGAGACGGACCTTGCGCCCTATTGCGTGGCGGGCCACAGCCTGGGTGAATATAGCGCGCTGGTGAGCGTCGGCGCGCTTGCGTTTAAAGATGCGGTCAGGATAGTACGGGAGCGGGGCAGGCTGATGCAGGAGGCGGTGCCTGCCGGCGAAGGATCGATGGCGGTGGCGCTGGGGCTTGCTGCCGAAGAGGTGCAAGCGATTTGCGACCGGGCGGCCGAGGGAGAGATAGTCGCGCCGGCCAACTTCAACGGCGGCGGACAGATCGTCATCTCCGGCGCGAAGCAAGCGGTGGTCAGGGCGATGGTCCTGGCGCGTGAGCGCGGGGCGAAGAGGGTGCTTGAGCTGCCGGTCAGCGCGCCGTTTCACTGTCCCCTGATGGCCCCAGCGGCCGAAGGCTTGAAACGAGTACTGGCCGAGGTGGAGGTAAAGCCTTTTTCCGTCGGCGTAATCACCAACGTCGAAGCGGATCTCAACCTTGATCATAACCGCGTGAAACCGCTGCTGGTGGAACAGGCTGTCTCTCCCGTCCGGTGGGAAGCGTCCGTGCAGCGGATGGAAGCGTTGGGGTGCGAGCGGGCGATCGAGATCGGGCCGGGCAAGGTGCTCAGCGGATTGATTAGAAGGATCTCGCCCAGGCTGGCGTTGAGCAACATAGAGTCGCCGGCGGATCTCAAGAAAATCGCAGGCAACTAATGTCGTTGGTTCTCAAAGATCGGGTCGCATTGGTGACCGGCGCGAGCCGGGGGATCGGGAGGGCGGTCGCCCTCGCCCTTGGGCGTCTGGGGGCTTATGTGGTAGTCAACTACCGGGAAAATCATGAGGCGGCGGAGGAGACGCATCGGCAGCTCAAGTCGGCAGGGGGCGATGGGGAGGTTTCCGCGTTCGATGTGTCCCAGGAGCGGCCGGTGGACGAGGCGGTAAAAAAAATCGTTGACCGCCACGGAAAAATTGATATTCTAGTCAACAATGCCGGCGTGACCCTTGACAATCTCTTGGTGCGGCTCAAAGAAGAAGACTGGGATCGCGTGTTGGGGACTAACCTGAAAGGCACCGCCCACTGCACCAAGGCCGTCTGTCGCGGAATGATTCGTGAGCGTTATGGACGGATCGTCAACATGACTTCCGTCGTCGGGCAGACGGGAAATGCGGGACAGTCGGCGTACGCGGCCTCCAAGGCCGGGGTTATCGGCTTTACCCGCGCAATGGCGCGGGAGTTGGCGTCGCGCGGCGTCACCGTCAACGCGGTCGCGCCCGGATACATCGACACGGAGATGACGGCGAAGCTGTCGAATCAATTGAAGGAAGAATTTCTCCGCTCCATCCCGCTCGGCCGGTTTGGAGCCAGTGAAGAGGTGGCGGAGACGGTTGCTTTTTTAACCGGCCCTGGGGCAGGCTATATCACGGGTCAGGTTATCGGCGTCAATGGCGGACTATTAATGTAGGGAAAAAGTTAAGGAGGTGAGAAGATGGCATCATCTGTTGAGGCCAGGGTGAAAGAGATCGTATGCGAGCAGTTGGGAGTCAGCGAGGCTGAGGTGACCCCTGATGCCTCGTTTATAGAGGATCTGGGCGCCGACTCATTGGATATCGTGGAGTTGGTGATGGCGCTGGAAGAAGAGTACGAGATGGAGATCTCCGACGAAGACGCGGAGAAGATCAAAACGGTCCAGGACATCACCAACTACATCGAGAGCCACAAGTAGCATTCTCTCTACTACCGCAAAGGAAAGTCGAGATCGGCGCGCCGTTCAGGGGCGCCTACCTACCATGCTGGAGAGCGAATCGAAGGAGCCTCGGTCGCGCGTAGACCATGCTCCTGCGATTCGCTTTATTGAAACCGGCCGGCAAGCGGCCTTCGGCTCGTTGCCCGCTGCTGGAAGCTCGGAGCAGGAAGCCAGGTTCTTATCATGATTGCCATCGGCAGCGATCACGGAGGAGTGGAGCTAAAAGACTTCGTCGTCGAGAAGCTTCGCTCAAAGGGGATCGAGGTGGAAGATCTCGGGACCAAGGGGACCGAGTCGGTCGATTATCCCGATTTCGGCCGGCTGGTAGCCCAGAAAGTGGCCAAGGGGGAGGCTGAGCGCGGCATCCTGATGTGCACCAACGGCATCGGCATGTCGATCCTGGCGAATAAGTTTCCCGGAGTTCGAGCGGCTCTGGTGTACGATCTCAAGGCGGCGAAGATGAGCCGCGAGCACAACAACGCGAATATTCTGGTTCTTGGGGGCGGTTGGGTGGACAAGGCGCTGGCGGAACAGATTTTGGACGTCTGGCTGGAGACGCCGTTCGCCGGCGGGCGGCATCAGCGGCGCATCGATAAGATCAGCGAGGTCGAGCGCGATCTCGGCACGCACATTACAAGCAAGGATAAAAAGTAGGAAGAGGGGAACTCGAGAGAAATGTCTTTTTTGCGGCAGGCGGACCCGGATGTTTTTGCGGCGATTGAGAATGAGACCCGGCGGCTGGAGGACAACCTCGAGCTGATCGCGTCGGAGAACGTGGTGAGCGAGGCGGTCCTGGAGGCCCAGGGTTGCGTGATGACCAACAAGTACGCCGAGGGCTATCCGGGACGGCGCTACTACGGGGGCTGCGAGTTTGTCGACGTCGTCGAGGAGCTGGCGATCAGCCGGGCCAAGCAGCTCTTCGGCGCGGAGCACGTCAACGTCCAGCCGCACTCCGGCTCGCAGGCCAACATGGCGGTCTATTTCTCCCAGCTCCAGCCGGGCGATACGATCCTCGCCATGGACCTCTCCCACGGCGGCCACCTGACCCACGGCAGCCCGGTTAACTTTTCCGGAAAATTCTTCAAGGTGATCCCCTACGGCGTCAGACGGTCGGACGAGCGGATCGACTACGACGCGATGCGCGAGCTCGCGCGGCAGCACCGCCCCAAGATGATCGTCGTCGGCTACAGCGCGTATCCGCGCGAGATCGACTTCCGTCCCTTCCGCGAGGCGGCGGACGAAGTCGGCGCCGTGCTGATGGTGGACATCGCCCATTTTGCCGGTCTGGTGGCGGCGGGAATCCATCCGTCACCGGTGCCGCACGCCGAGTTCGTCACCACGACCACGCACAAGACGCTGCGCGGGCCGCGCGGCGGCATGATCCTCTGCCGCGAGGCCTTCGCTAAGACGCTCAACTCTTCCGTCTTTCCGGGCAACCAGGGCGGCCCGCTCATGCACGTCATCGCTGCCAAAGCGGTGGCGCTCAAGGAGGCGCTCTCCGCCGAGTTCAAGGTCTATCAGCAGCAGATCGTGAAAAACGCCAAGGCGCTGGCGGGCGCGCTCATGGGCAAAGGGTTCAAATTGATCTCGGGCGGGACCGACAACCACTTGATGCTGGTCGACCTGCGCCAGTCGGAGCTGACCGGCAAGGTGGCGCAAGAGACGCTGGACAAAGCCCGCATCACCGTCAACCGAAATACCGTCCCGTTCGAAGCCCGGTCGCCGTTTGTCACGAGCGGGATTCGGATCGGCACGCCGGCGGTCACGACGCGCGGCATGAAAGAGAAAGAGATGGAAATCATCGCCGGCTTCATCGCCCGCGCGCTCAACAACGTCACGGATGAGTCGGTGTTGAAGTCGATCGGCGACGACGTGCGCGAGCTGTGCCGGAAGTTTCCGGTCTATCCGAATAGGCGCATGAAAGACTAAAGGGCGCTGGGCGTGAGTAGGGGCGACCGGCCGGTCGCCCCTACGTATGCCTAATGCCTGAAACTTAACATGAAATGCCCTTTCTGCCACGAAGCCGATAACCGGGTGATCGACTCGCGCCTCAGCAAAGACGGCAACATGGTGCGCCGGCGGCGGGCGTGCGACAAGTGCTCGCGGCGCTTCACGACCTACGAACGCGTCGAGGAGACGATGCCGCTCGTGGTCAAGAAAGACGGACGCCGAGAGGCTTACGACCGGCTCAAGATCGTCAACGGCCTCAAGCGCGCCTGCGAGAAGCGGCCGGTCAGCAGCGATACCATCGAGGCGGTCGCCGACCGCATCGAGCGCGGCCTGCAAGAGCGCGGCGAGAAGGAAGTTCCCAGCTCCCTGATCGGCGAGGCGACGATGCGCGAGCTGCACGATATCGACCCGGTCGCCTACGTCCGCTTCGCTTCCGTCTATCGCTCGTTCAAAGACATCAACGAGTTCATGGTCGAGCTTGAGGAGCTGCTCAAAGAGCGCAAAGGGCAACCGGCGAAACCGGCAGGGGAGAAACCGAAAAAGGGGCCGGAGCATCGTTAGATCTGATTCTGCTGAAAAACCCTCCGTTCATCCTTCGAGAGCCTGCTATGTGGATGTCAAGTCGCCGAACACACGAGTCCTCTTATTTTCTTATGAC
>MGSS01000036.1 GCA_001798595.1 Deltaproteobacteria bacterium RIFCSPLOWO2_12_FULL_60_19
CACTCAAGGTCTTTCTTTTTTAACCGCTTACTCTAGCCGTTCCCGTCTGAAAAGACTCCCGTCCGTTTTGTTCACGCGTTGACTAATTCAGAGTAACCTCTAGCTTCCCGCTTCGGCAATTATTGTGCTGACCCATTCCGGAATAGCAGCTGAATAGCTTTTGCCGTTTAGGTTTACCGCGTAAGCCAATATAGTGCCTTCATGTTTGATCTCCAGTAACCTTTCGGTGGTGAAGCAGTATTTACCAAACCTATCTGTGATCTCATCGTACGCCGGCTGGTTAAGCAAGGTTACCCCAGCTGGCGCTCCTGACAACCTGCAAGCATAAACCACTGGCTCGCCAACCACCGTAAGGCCACCCGCTATTTGAACTAAGTGAACTGTCCCGTAATCGATTCCGATTCCAAGACCGACATCATTGAGAATTGATTTGAAGGATCGACGATGATCTTTGTAGTGGCGTTTAAAGGCAGCGTGGCATTTGTCAGCAGCCGAAACAGCATAGTATGCCATGTCTTGCTGACTGTAGAAGTCAGGGAAAAACCCTAGTACCCCGTCTCCAGTAAATTGGTCGATCACGCCATAAGATTGCTTGATTATATCCATCAGGTCGCTGCATAAGGTCGTAATGAAAGCTGCGAATGCTTCAGGAGTGCGGGCTTTGAGCATCAGTTCGGTAGACCTTCTGATATCTACGGAAATTACGAGCGAGAGGCATTCCCTCTGCTCGAGGAACAGTTTTTGGAAGTTTTCGGATTGTAAAAGCGCCCGCTGGCCGTTTTGATCAACACAGTTTAAAAGAAAGCCCAATCGCTGTTTTTGGCTTAATTCCAATAGTTTTTGCTCGAGCTCCTTGACTTGGCCCTTAGATTCCTCAGCGAAAGACTTCTTGTCATCAAGAGCCTGTGCTTGGTCTTGAATTTGACGACGTAGTGCCGAGATCTCCTTTTCAAGCTCGTGCTGTTTTTTCAGAAACGGTTCGCCTAAAGTTAGCAGCGATCCGAGAGTGCCGACAGGAGCTGATAACGGTAGGATGTTCCCAACGAAGGTAGGCCCGAGCGCCTCCAGTAAACGGTTGTTGCGTAATAGGTTCTCAACGAAAACTGAAGTCGGAGATACAAGTGCATCACGAAGTGGGCTTTTCTGATCTGGGAATCCAGAGGGCTTCCCTTTAGGTCCAGTTTCTTTTTTGGGCGGTTCAGCCATGTGTGTGTAGACTGAGGGAGGTGTTGGATCTTGATTTCGTTTCCTCAAAACAAGTGCACGCCGAGGAAATAACTCCGGGCCATGGTGCAGAATTTAAGTTGTGACCGGATCGGCAGACCCAGCCGAAGTTGGTTGCGCGTAAAATAGGGCAAATTGACTAAATAGGCAAGAGGCTCCGCCAGAGGCGGATCAGTCTCCGGCTGAAACAGGCAACAGACGAGAGGCGGAAGGCGCGAGGGAAATAACGGTCGTGATCGTGGTTCGTGTTCGTCGGGCGTGGTCGTTGAGACCGGATCGTACGGTAATGGGCGGATCGGCAAAGCTAGTCCAGATCTAATGCAAAACGGACGGCGTTGTCGATTTGCTGGACTTTCTCCGGGGAAAGAGCCGTGAGTCGTTGCTTGATAAGGGCTTTATCTCGCCGCGCTTCATTTACCACTTTTCTTTCGGCAGCCGCTTGGAGAGGAGCTTAACCGAAGCTTCGGCCCAGTCTGGCTCCTCCGGTTTTTGTCGATAACCTTCCGTGTACAGACGATCCAGTTCTTTGACGCGCAAGCTCTTCAATCGCTGTTTGCAGGCCTCCCGAATAAAAGCGGCGCGGCTTTCCGCCACCACGCCCGCCGTGGCGTCGATGCGTTCCAGCAGATCGTCTTCGATCGGCACTTGGATGATCTTTTTTACCGTAGTCTTAGCCATAATTCGTACCGTAATGTATTGTGTACTGCCTACCACCATCGCTTCCCGGCTTCAAGAAAGGAAAGGGGGAGATGTGCGGTTCCGCAACTCTCGCCGGTCAAGTTGACACCCCGCGGAGCTTTTACTAGCATCGCTGCCATAGCCAACGATAACGCCCGGATTCCAATCGGCGTCGATCGGGGAAAAAGGAGCTTATCGCCATGCTCACTCAAGAAGAAAATGAATTTCTCACGCGCGTAGGTCCCGGGACTCCGTCAGGCCATCTCCTTAGACGCTACTGGCACGTTGTCGGCGCGGCCTCGGAGCTGACAGAGGAGAAACCAAAGAAGAGAGTGAGGGTGCTGGGAGAGGATTTAGTCCTGTTCCGCGATCGAAGCGGGAGCTACGGTCTCGTCGCCGAGCACTGCGCCCATCGCGGGGCGTCGCTCTACTACGGATTCGTCGAGGAGGACGGCATCCGGTGCGCCTATCATGGCTGGAAATATGATGCCTGCGGTAAATGTCTGGAGCAGCCCTTCGAGAGCCCGGAGGCCGGCTTCAAGGACAAAATCCGGCAATCCGCTTATCCGGTGGAGAAACTGGCCGGGCTGTTGTTCGCCTACATGGGGCCGCCGGAGAAAAAACCTGTCCTGCCGAAATGGGATGTCCTTGTAAGGCGAGACGGCGTGAAGACGGTGGAGATCTGCCAGGTCTTATGTTGTAACTGGCTCCAGGCGATGGAGAACTCCGTCGATCCCGTTCATACTTACTACCTCCACTCTCACAACCTCAAACTACAGGGAAACCCCGACCATGTGCCGTTTCATTATCAGCGGGTGAGCAAGATAGAGTTCGAGTTGGTGGTCGAGCCCAGCTGGGCGGGAATTCAGAAGCAAAGAATTTTTGCCGGCGACAACGCCCAGGTCGAGGCGCCCCATCCGCTGATCTTTCCCAACATGCTCTTTGTCCCGGTGCGCATGGGCTACGCGATGCATTTTCGCACGCCCATCGACGACCACAACACGCGGATCTATCAGTTCAGATTCCGCCCGACCGCGGACGGCGGCAGCGCGGCGCAACTCGACGACCCGCCGGCGGAGTTCGTCAGCACCAAAAACGAAGCCGGCGAATTTCACATGGAGCACTTTTCCAGCCAGGACCACATGGCCTGGGAGACCCAGGGTCCGATGGCTGATCGCGGGAGAGAGCATTTAGGCGAATCCGACCGCGGCATCATTCTGTTTCGCAAGCTGCTGCGCGATCAGATCCAAGCGGCGCAAAACGGCACGGATCTTCTCGGCATCAACACGGATCCGAAAAAAGACGAGATCATCCGCCTTATTCCCGAAGGCTACACGGCGTATTCCCACAGGGTGGCGGAAGAGGGGCGCAGCGAGTGAGCGCGGGGCTTAGGCGAGCCGGCGCGGTCGATTTTAGCGCTTGGGTGTCTGAGGAGCGCCGTAGAGCCGGTCGATAAAGCCGCTCTCGTCGAGCTTGCGGACAAAGCGCGCATCGATCAGCTCTTCCGTTTTCAAACCGCCGATCTTGGGATTTTGCAGCGCCATCAGCCTCTGGGCGTTGCGCATCCCTTCGAGCGATGGATAGGGCTTGCGGTTGAGCGTGGCTATTTGGTCCTGGTAGCCTTCCTCCGCCGCGGCCTGGTCGTTCATCCTCATGTTCTTCATCATGCTCTTGAGCACGACGTCTTTGTTCGCCGGCTGAAAAACAAACGCGAGACTTTCGGTCAACGCCGTGACGACTTTTTCTACAATCGCGGTATTTTTATCGACATAGCTTCGCGTCGTTCCCAAGCCGAGGCCGGGGAAGACAACGTTGGCTTTCAGCAAATCCACCACGAGCGAAAAGCCCTTGATGCCGAGCTGGCGGCTCTGCACCGGGTCCAGCACCGCCGCGTCGACTCTGCCCGCCTCCAGCGCGTGGGCCATCGTCACGGGGTCTCCGGTCTGCAGAAAGATGATATTGTCCCGCTTCGGCTCCAACCCCAGTTGCTCCAGCGCGAGCATCGAATTCAGCCAGGTGGTGCCGACGATGCTGGAGACGCCGATTTTCTTGCCGTGCAGGTCCTGCGCGGTTTTTATCTTCGGCGCGGCCATCAATTTCCAACTCACCTTCTCGGAAACCGACGTGAACATCTTGACCTCGACGCCCTGCACGGCCGCGCCCAGAAACGATACCCCCGTAGTAAAAGCCAGTGGGGTATCCCCCGACACCAGGCTCGCGACCAGCGTCGGCCCGCCGCGAATGAGAATAGTTTCCACTTCGACGCCCTGCTTTTTGAACATCCCCTGTTCCTGGGCGATCCACAGGGTGAGCGTGCTGGCGGTGATCGATGCGGTGCCGATCTTGACGCGCACGGGCGCCGTCGCGCCGAAGGCCGGCGCGGACGCGAGAAGACAAAAGGCCAGAAGCCAACAACCCATCAACCCACTTATGCTCGAGCCGGAAATCCTTGCGATCTTGGAGGGAATCATCTGCTGCATATCGGGGGGCCCTTTCCGTAGCCGGACAAAATTTTTCCCACTTTATATATAAGCGCCGCGTTTAGCAAGTTTGGTCGGGGGGCGCTGCGGCTTGCCGGATCACCTATCTCGCAAAGCCCGTTCGAGCGGGCCGTTTTCACGGAACGGCTCCGGCCAGCCCAGATATTCTTTGAACTCGGGCCGCTTCCTCACCAGGTCTTTCACGACATTTTCGATCCCCTTATCCGGCACGAAGGGCACAGGCTTAAATAGCCGCGCGTACGCCGCCACGGACTGTTTGACGATGGCGGGATCTTTTTCGCGCAGCCATTTGGCGAAAGATTTCTCGGCCAGGCTTTGATCTTTTCGGATCAAGTGAATCGCCGCGACATAGGCCCGGAGAAAATCTTCGGTGGTTTTCGGCTCGGTTCTGATAAAGGCGCGGCTGCTGGTCACGCAGGAGGCAGGGTAGATCAAGTCCGTCTTGCTGAGGTCGACGAGCACGGGCCAGCCCCGCTGTAAAAACGGAATCGCGTAGCGCGTCGTAAGCGCCGCAACCGCGATGCGCCCGACCTCCAGCGCGGCGACCATTTCCGGCCCGGCCCCGAGTTGCAGCACGGTGACGTCCCGCTCCGGATCGAGCCCGACCTGTTTGAGCGCCGCCCGCAAGTAGAAATGGGTGCTCGATCCGTAGCGCGTCACGGCGCTGGCCTGGCCCTTGAGATCCGCCGCAGACTTAATCTCCGGGCGCGTGATCAAGTAAACCGGGTCCGCGTCGATCGGGCAGGCGAGCAACACCACGTCGCCCCCGGCGGCGCGCGCGGCCACGACCGACTCCGCGCCCACGCCGGAGAGAGGCAGATCACCGGTGATGATCACCAGCGCGATCAACGACCCGCCGCGAATCTGCACCGGCTCGACGTCGAGGCCGTGGCGGGCGAATATTCCGGTATCCTTCGCGACCCATACCGGAAGATGGGCCGCCGAAGCCGTAGTTCCGTAGTAAATGCGCTTGAGTTCCTGCGCGACCGCCGGCGGATGCGGCGGGAGCAGAGCGAAAAAGACGGCAATCAGCAATGGAAACTTAAAGGAGATCATCTCTGAGGTGTTTGCTTGTAAAATAGGGTCAATTCAGGACGGAGGTCAAGGGAATAGCAACGGGCTGCGCCAACGATCCGGCGCCGGCGCAAGGGAGAGACGATGTTTTCGTGTTTTCGCAATTGCGAAAACATGAAAGCGAGGGTGTGGAGCCTTTTTCAGCGGCCTGTTTAGGTTGACATAACCGCCCTTCGACGGCTATCCTAGAGTTCACGTTTGGAGGAGTACAATGCAAGTTTATTATGATCGGGATGCGGACCTGAAGTATCTAAAAGGCAAGACGGTGGCGGTGTTGGGCTACGGCAGCCAGGGCCACGCGCACGCCAACAATCTAAAGGACTCGGGGATCGAAGTTGTCGTGGGGCTGAAAAAGGGCAGCGCCTCGTGGCCTAAGGCCGAGAAGATGGGCCTCAAGGTTATGGAGACCGCCGAGGCCGCGAAGCGGGGCGATATCGTAATGATTTTGCTGCCCGACGAGCTTCAAGGCGAGGCCTACGAGAAGGAGATTCGTCCCGGTTTGAAAGACGGAAACTACCTGGCCTTTGGCCACGGGTTCAACATCCACTTCAAGAAGGTCGTGCCGGACAAGGGGATCAACGTCTTTATGGTTGCGCCCAAGGGGCCGGGCCATCTTGTGCGGAGCGAGTTTGAAAAGGGGCGCGGCGTGCCCTGTTTGCTGGCCGTCCAGCAGGACCCTGCGCGCGACACCAAACATGTGGGCCTTGCCTATGCGAGCGCGCTGGGCGGAGCGCGCGCCGCCGTGATCGAAACGACTTTTAAGGATGAGACCGAGACCGATCTGTTCGGCGAGCAGTCGGTTCTCTGCGGCGGGCTTACGTCGCTGATCCAGGCCGGCTACGAAACGCTGGTCGACGCGGGTTATCCCCCGGAGATGGCCTACTTCGAGTGCGTCCACGAAGTGAAGCTGATCGTCGATCTCATCTACGAGGGCGGTTTGACGAACATGCGCTATTCGATCAGCAACACCGCAGAGTATGGCGACCTTACGAGGGGCAAACGAGTGATCGGTCCCGAAGTGCGCCAGGCGATGAAAAAAATCTTGGCCGACATTCAATCCGGGAAATTCGCCGAGGAGTGGATCACCGAGTGCCGCGCCGGCATGCCGCATTTCAGAGAGCTGAGAAAAGAGGCGGCGAACCATCCGCTGGAGAAAGTCGGCGAACAGTTGCGGTCGATGATGCCGTGGTTAGGACAGAACCGACTTGTGGACAAAAGTAGAAATTAGGGCGACAGTAGGGGCGACCGGCCGGTCGCCCCTACCGGCCTATCTAATAAAATGAAGATTGCGAAAGAAGGCTATCCGTTTATTCTGACCGTGGCCGGGTTGGCGCTGCTGGCGTTCCTCGGCGGCTGGGCGTGGATCGGGTGGGGCTTTGCGCTGCTCGCCCTTGCGTTTCTGGGCTTTTTCCGCGATCCTGAGCGTATCGCGCCGGAGGGTGAGGGGCTGGTCGTATCGCCGGCGGACGGGAGAGTGACGGCGATTCGGGATTTGAGAGGCGAAGGGTTGCGAACGCGGGTCAGCATCTTCTTGTCTCCTCTCGATGTCCATATCAACCGCTCGCCTGTCGAGGGAAAGGTCGAGGAGGTGCGGTATCAGGCGGGGAAATTCTTCGCCGCCTATAAGGAAGAGGCCTCCGAGGCCAACGAGCGCAACGCCGTCACGTTGGTCGATAAGCAGGGCAGGAGATTCGGAGTGGTGCAAATCGCGGGCGTCGTGGCCAGGCGCATCGTCTGCAAGACCAGGGAAGGGGATTGGCTGGAGCGCGGCCAGAGATTCGGATTGATCAGATTCGGCTCCAGGGTTGACCTGTTCGTGCCTGACGGATCGCGCGTGGAAGTGATCGAAGGACAGCGCGTGACGGGCGGCGAGACGATAATCGCGAGGATGGTATGAGCGGACTCAACGAACCGCAAGACAATGGACCGGCGAGGGCGAAGGTCCGGCTCCTGCCGAGGAGAAACGCGCCGCGCGTTCCGCTCCGGCAGAGAGTGCGCTCGGCCCAACTCCAGAGGGGCGTCTATCTCATTCCCAGCCTGTTTACGACCGGGAACTTGATCTGCGGCTTCTTCTCCATCATCTCGACTTTTAACGGCGCGTATTTGCGCGCGGCCGTGTTTATCATCCTGGCTCATCTGATGGACTGCCTGGACGGGTATGTGGCGCGGTTGACCAAGACCACCAGCCAGTTCGGCGTCGAACTCGATTCTCTGGCGGATCTGGTTTCCTTCGGCGTCGCGCCGGCGATCCTGGCTTATTATTGGGCGCTCGTCCCCTGGAGCACATGGGGCTGGATGGCCGCCTGTCTCTTCGTGGTCTGCGGGGCGCTCAGATTGGCCCGCTTCAACGTCCAGGCCCGGACCGTGGAGAAAACTCATTTTGTCGGCCTTCCTATTCCAGCGGCGGCGGAGATGATCGCGGCGACCGTGGTGATGTATTATTATCTGCACGGCGAAGCGGCGGGCAACAAGCCGCTGATTCTGCTCGTGGTCATCTATCTCCTGGCGGGTTTGATGGTGAGCAATATTCAATATTCGAGTTTCAAGTATTTCTCGCTCAAGAAAAGGCATCCTATTTGGATTTTGATCTCCGCGATCCTGTCGATCAAGGTGACGATCCTCTATCCGGAGGTCGTGTTTTTTACGGCGTTTGTCCTGTATACTTTATCGGGTCCTCTCTTATGGTTCCTGAACGCCTATAAACGGCGGCGGGGGAAGAGAGGGGAACTCGCAGACGCTCTGCCCTAGTTCCCGTCTCTCCATGTCGGTCTTACACTCCCGCGGGCCAGAGTCGCGGGAGTTTTTTTTTATGGAGGATGAACGATGTCGGAGAAAATTGTGAACGATCAGATTGTAAAAATATTCGATACCACGCTCCGGGACGGCGAGCAGTCTCCCGGGGCGAGCATGAACATGGAAGAAAAGGTGGTGATCGCGCGCCAGTTGGAGAAACTCGGGGTCGATGTGATCGAGGCCGGCTTTGCCGCGTCGTCGGAGGGCGACTTCGAGTCCGTCGAGCGGGTCTCCAGGGAGATCAAGCGGCCGCGGGTGCTGAGCTTGGCGCGCGCCCAGGAGGGCGACATCAAGCGGGCGTTGAAGGCGGTCGAGCACGCCAAACATCCGGGGATTCATATCTTCATCGCCACGTCCGATATCCACATGAAGCATAAACTCAGGATGTCGCGCGACGAGGTGGTGGACGCGGCGGTGTGGGCCGTGAGCTATGCCAAGAAACAGATCGACTACATCGAGTTCTCGGCGGAAGATGCGTCGCGGAGCGACTGGGAGTTTCTGGTGAAGGTCTTCGGCGAGGTGATCCGCGCCGGCGCGATTACCCTCAACGTTCCCGACACGACCGGCTACGCGATCCCTTCGGAGTTCGGCGCCCTGGTGCGCCACCTGATCGAGCACACGGACGGCGCGGATCGCGTCATCTGGAGCGCGCACTGTCACAACGACCTGGGGCTGGCGACGGCCAACTCGCTGGCCGCCGTGGCCAACGGGGCTCGGCAGGTGGAGTGCACGATCAACGGGATCGGAGAGCGCGCGGGAAACACTTCGTTGGAAGAAGTCGTGATGGCGATCAAGACGAGAAGAAATCTGCTTGACGTGGACACCAACGTCGCGACGGAGCAGATTTATCCGACCTGCCGCCTGCTGTCGCAGATTACCGGCATACCGATCCCGATCAACAAGCCGATTGTCGGCGACAATGCCTTCGCGCACGAAGCGGGCATTCATCAAGACGGCGTGCTGAAGCATAAGTACACCTACGAGATCATGACGCCGGAGTCGATCGGCATTCCCGGCAACCGGCTGGTGATGGGGAAGCACTCCGGCCGCCACGCCTTCGGCGAGCGGTTGAAGGAGCTGGGATTCAATCTCGAAAAGGAAGACATGAATCGGGCGTTTCTCCGCTTCAAGGAGCTGGCGGACAAGAAGAAGGAAGTTTACGACGAGGACATCGAGGCGATCGTGGCCGAGGAGATCCTCAGGCTGCCCGGACAACCGGACGCCTTCGAGCTGCTATATTTGAACGTCAGCTCAAGCTCCAACGCGGTTCCGTCGGCGACGGTGAAGATGCGGGTCAACGGCCACGAGCGCACGGAGCCCGCGACGGGCGACGGCGTCGTGGACGCCTGCTACAAGGCGATCACCAAGCTCACCGGCGCCCGCGCCAACCTGGTGCGCTACTCGGTCAAGGCCATCAGCGGCGGGACCGATGCCCAGGGGGAGGTCTCCTGTCTGCTCGAAGACGGCGGGATTCGGGTGTCCGGGCAGGGGTCCCACACGGACATCATCATGGCGAGCGCGCTGGCCTACATCAACGCGCTCAACAAGCTTGAGTATCGCAAGCACTACCGCCAGGTGGTGGAGCGGGAAGGACCGTAAGAAATAATTTTTAATTTTTAGTTTTGAATTTTGAATTGCACTCAGAACCGGAAATCGGGAACTAGAATCGAGGGAGGGAGACTTGAATTTCAATATTGCGGTTTTGCCGGGGGACGGGATCGGGCCTGAGGTCGTTCGGGAGGGAACGCAGGTCTTAAAGCAGGTGGCGGGGCTTTATCGCTTCCAGGTCGAGTTGGAAGAGGGGATCGTCGGCGGCGCTTCCATCGACGCCCACGGAAAACCGCTCACGGAGCCGGTGCTCAAGTTGGCCAAAGAGAGCGACGCAGTGTTGCTCGGCGCGATGGGCGGGCCCAAGTGGGACGCGCTGGATTATTCCCTCCGCCCCGAGCGCGCCCTGCTCGCATTACGGCAGGAGCTTGGGCTGTTCGCCAATTTGCGTCCGGTAAAGCTCTTCTCCGCGCTCGCCTCCGCCTCGACCTTGAAGCGCGAGGTGGTGGAGGGAACGGACCTGTTGGTGGTGCGGGAGCTGACGGGCGGCATCTACTTCGGCCAGCCGAAGGGAATTACCAAGCTTCCCGACGGAACCGAGCGGGGCGTCAACACCGAAGTCTACACCACGCCGGAGATCGAGCGGATCGCCAAAGTCGGTTTCGACGCGGCGAGGCGACGGCGGAAGAAAGTGACCTCGGTGGACAAGGCCAATGTCCTGGAAGCAACCGAGCTGTGGCGCAAGGTCGTCACGCGGGTGCACAAGGAGCAGGGCTATACGGATGTCGCGCTCGATCACATGCTGGTGGACAACTGCGCGATGCAGTTGATCCGCGATCCCAAGCAGTTCGACGTTATGGTGACGACGAACCTGTTCGGCGACATCCTGAGCGACGAGGCGGCGATGCTCACGGGCTCGATCGGAATGTTGCCCTCGGCCAGCCTCGGCGGAAAAGTCGGGATGTACGAGCCGGTTCACGGCAGCGCGCCGGACATCACGGGGAAGGATATGGCAAATCCGCTGGCGACGATCTTGACCATCGCGCTCATGCTGCGCCATTCGTTGGATCAGGGAAAGGCCGCCGATCGCGTCGAGGCGGCGGTGGAGAAGGTGCTCGACGAGGGCTACCGCACGGCGGATATCAAGTCGCCCGGCTGCAAACTCATCGGCTGCAAGGAGATGGGCCGGCTCGTCCGTGACAAGATAGAAAAGCTTGGTTAGAGGGATGAAACGGAGAAACGGAGAATCGGGGAACCGATGTGCACATATCGGAGGTTGAGCGGCGGACGCCCACGTACCTGGAGGGCAAGAGGTGATACTGGCCTCAACTACAGCAAAGAAAGGGAAAATGATGAGAATGAGAAAAATAGTAATAGGATTAACGGTAGGTGCTTGTCTGTTTTTGAATATCCCAGCGGTGCCCGCTGAAAATTGGGTGGCCGTTCCTGGCGGTTTTATTGACGTAGACAGCATTTACAAAGCTGACGATGGCCTTACCTATTACCTTTTACGAAATAATCCTTCCGCGCCCGGCTATAAATACGCTTTTGATTGTGTAACCGGCCACGCTTACTACGAGCTTAATTCCAAAAAAAGCCGCAGCGTGATACCCGGCACTGCGGGTGAGGTGATTATGAAGTTTGTTTGTTCGCGTGTACGGTGATGGCGACATGCAGGAAAGCTGTGACCGAGAGACAAGCGGCCGCGATGGCGTCTAACAATGAGAGAAAAAGCTGACAATGAGAAAAATAGTAATAGGATTAACGGTAAATGCTTGTCTGTTTTTGAATATTTCAGCGGTGCCCGCTGAAAATTGGGTAGATGTTGCAAGCTAGACCCTTGGGTTTTGTTTATTCACGTGTGAAGCGATGAGTCGGAGATAAGGATTTAAAGTCGTGAAGAAGGAAAAATATAATGTAGCAGTAGTGGGGGCTACCGGCGCGGTCGGAGAGCAGATGCGCGAGGTGCTCCAGGAGCGGCTGTTTCCTGTCGGTGAGTTGCGTCTGTTGGCTTCGGAGCGTTCCGCGGGGCAGGTGCTTGAGTTCCAGGGGAAGCAGATTCGTGTGGCGGTTCTTCGAGAGGACTCTTTTAAAGGCATCGACATCGCGTTGTTTTCCGCCGGCGGGACCGTGAGCGACACGTTCGCCCCGTTGGCGGTTGCGGCCGGCGCCGCGGTGATCGATAACACTGCTCGGTTCCGCATGGAGCCCGATGTCCCGTTGGTCGTGCCGGAAGTCAACTCCGGTGAGATCGCGAAGTACAAGAGCCGGGGCATCATCGCCAACCCGAACTGCTCGACCATCCAGCTGGTCGTGGCGCTCAAGCCGATTCACGACGCGGCCCGCCTCAAACGCGTGGTCGTCTCGACCTATCAGTCCACCTCAGGCGCGGGACGGAAGGCGATGGAGGAGTTGAGCCAGCAGACTGTGGCGCTGCTCAGCGGCAAAGAACTGAAGAAAGAAAAATTTCCCCATCAGATCGCCTTCAACTGCATCCCGCACATCGATATCTTCTTTCCGGACGGCTATACCAAGGAAGAGATGAAGATGATCGATGAGACGCGGAAAATCCTGGACGCCCCGAGTCTGCGCATGACTGCGACCTGCGTGCGTGTGCCGGTTTTCTGCGGCCACTCGGAATCGGTCAACGTCGAGACCGAGAAGAAGCTCACCGCCAAGGACGTGAAAGCCATCCTGCGCGAAGCGCCCGGCGTGCTGCTCTGCGACGAGCCGGAGAAGAATGTCTATCCCATGCCGCTCGACTCCGTAGGGAAGGACGCGACTCTGGTGGGAAGAATCCGCGAGGACGATTCCGTGCCTAACGGCATCAATCTCTGGGTCGTCGCCGACAATCTCCGCAAAGGCGCGGCGTTGAACGCCGTGCAGATCGCGGAGATTTTGATCAGGGACTATATCTAAAAAGGTTCTCGTTATGACTGCTTTGCGCAAGGCAGGACGCAAGAAAGCTTCACTGTCGATCAGCCAACGGCGGCGTCCTCGTCCGTCCCGGATCAAGCCGGCCGCCGTTTCTCCCTCGACTTCAGCCGGACGGCTACGACTGGCCCTGAAACTTTCTGATTTCTGCCTCGCCCTCCGCGAGGCGGGCCGCCGGACGCGGTGATGGAACGGCGGTTCGTTCCGGCGCGAAGTCCGCGAAGTCGGCTCCCACGCCGAGCTGATGCGGAAGCAGGGGATCTACTACCGGCTGTGCCAGTTGCAGTATCAGATGGAGGAGCAAAAACAGGGCGGGTTGTTAGGCGAGGCTAAAGTGTAGCTTTAAGCTGCCTGCGGCTCTGTTGCCAGACGTACCCGTATTCGCGCACGCGCGAGCATGTTGATCAGCTTATCGATGCTGAAACGACCGATCTCTCCCTTCAGCAGATTACTGATCCGTGGCTGTGTCTCGCCAAAGAAAGCGGCCGCCTCGGTCTGCGTCCACCCGCGCGCCTCAATGTACTGCCGTAAGTCGAGCAGCAAGTCGGCCCTCACCTTCAGGTTTGCCGCTTCCTCCGGCTCGAACCCCACATCCTCGAATACGTTAGCGCTACCGCGGGTGACCTTTATTCCCCCGGTCTCACCGCTGCGTCTGGCGGCGGTGTTGGGCCGTTCTGTAACGCTGCCGGCCGGTCTCGATGTCGCGCCTGGCCGTTTTTTGCGTTTTCTTTTGGAACGCGTGGAGTACATAAATGGCCTCCTCAAACTTAGCGACGTAAAAAACCCGAAACGCATCGGGAGCGTGAATGCGAATCTCATAGACGCCAGGACCGACGGAAGGGACGGGCTTGAAATCGGTCGGCTCTTGGCCCCGTTGCACCGCTCGCAGCTCTAAGCCGGCCTTGCGCCGCGCGTCTCGCGGAAACCGACGCACATCGTCGCGCGACGAGCCGATCCATTCGATGATTTTATCATCCATGCCCCGCCATGCCAAATCAGGCATACCAGCCTTCTCGCTCGTTGTCAAAGCGCGACGTTACGTAAGACAGGTAAGCCGAGTCGAGGTTAAGAGGGTCGAACGCGGAAAGTAAAGGGTACGCCGGGCAAAACGCAGGCAAACTATCAATAAATCTTTGGGGTCAGCTCAGACTGACCCCGTAGTGATCCGCTGCGGTCAGGATGCAGCCAAACTGTCAAGACAGCCATGTATGCGCGCGCCGGGTCGCTGCAGCGCATGGTTAGGTGTTTCCGGCCTTTCGGGCTTTTGCGTTGGCTCCGTAGTTGGACATGAAGGTGTAATCTACCTCGTATGTCTTGGTCTCACGCAGGCCAAACTCGTGCTGCTCAAGAAGCTCGACCAAACGGTCGCCATCAATCAGTTCGATAGGTTTGGACGTCGTGTCACGGGCCGCCCCACGTGCTCCATCCGTGAAGTAGCCGGTCGTAAAGAAAATGCCCTTCTCCGCGCGTGAGCCGATGGCACCCTGAAACTCTCGGACCTCCTTGGCGGCGACGGCGCCACTGTAACGCTTACATTGGAAGGCAACCTTGGTGCTGACAAGTGGGCCGACTCGGAGATAACCCTCGCCGTCAATTCCCTTATCACCTCTGCCGCCAGTGACCTCAACCTCCTCCATTCCGAGGTGCCGCAGAAGGTCGGCGCAGAATCGCTCGAACTCTTCGGGCGGGTTGGATTGGAGGCGGGACAGAATCTCCTCCTTGTAGCTTGCAGGTGCTGGCTCCGCTTCAGTTGGTGGTGTTTCGGCGGGCTCAGTGGAACTCGCGACTTGTCGGCGTGCGGCGTAATAATCCGCCCACTTACGGAAAATCCTTCCGGCCTCATCGAGTGAAAGAATCTTGTTTTGGCCGGCGGGCGTGAGCATCCACAGGCCGTGCTTGGGAGAGGCCAAGTAACCCTCCCAAAGTAGATACTGCCGCGCAAACGCTATATTAGTGGTGTAGCGGAAGCCGCCGCTGTTGAGCTTGGCGTAACGGACGTCGTCGGGAACGTTCGCCAACCGTGCAACGGTATCATAGACCTCGCGGGGAGTCGCGGAACCGCCGTGCTCGCGAAGCGCATCAAGAACGTATGGCATCCACTTGAGGAACTCGGCTTGGGATTTCTTTGTCATCGGTTACAAGAGGTGCGAGGAAACGCCTAATTCAATATTAAGTGGGTAGATCAATCTATCCCAGTCGGCGATCTTATAATTCGCAGGAATTCTACAATTGTTTTCGGCGCTTAACAACAAAAACCTTGACCCGGCAAACACTGCACTACTGTCAGCCTTTGGCGGCTACAGTCGGCCCGAATCAATCCCGACTTGGTCCGCCGGACTGTGAACTCCCTAGTACCTACCCTGGGCGGCGGGTGCGGTCAAGCGCTTTTTCTCCGTAAGCGCGGGGTCTTTTTGCGCCGCCTTTCGGCAATGTTTCCTAACTGCGATTTTGTGATAAGTAGGAAGAGGGAACAACTTGCCGTGAGAAAGATCAGGCGAGCCGAGTTTGAAGTTCGACGGCAGGTTGCTTGACTTAGATATGGCTCTAGATGCATAGTTAGTTATACGTGTAATCGGAGGACTAAAAATGGACAGGATTATTCCTATTTCCGATCTTCAGACAAAGGCTAAAAAGATTCTGGAAAGCGTCAAGAAAACTCGGGATCCTGTGATCATTACGCAGCGAGGCCGGCCGGCCGCCTTTCTGGTCAACTATGAAGACTACGAAGGAATGGTCGCGACGCTGGAGGAGATGAGCGAGCCGGACTGGAGAGAGAGGTTGGCGGAAGCCGAGAGAGACTCCAAAGCGGGCAGGGGGATGGAGCTCGAAGAGTTCAAGGCTAGAAGGGCAAGGCGTGCAAAGAAGGGGTGAGCTTCTTCCGCGGGCTCGGAAAGATCTCGAGGCTCTCCCGCTTTCAATTCAGGACCAGATTATCGCAAAGATCGAGCTGCTGCGTGACTTTCCGGAACTAGGACCGGCCATGGTTGATGCTTTTCAAGGCTACCGCGCTATCCTAGCCGCAAAAAACAGCTACCGCGTCGTCTATCGCATTCTCGCGGATGATTTGGTCGAGGTTGCCTATATCCGCCAGTGCGCTAGACAAACCCGCCTCCGGTTGGTCAGGGGGAAAGAATAAAAAGCCGCGCGCTTGCAAAATGCGGACGCTTCTAAAATCTTGCCGTGCCGCCGTTCTACTTTCCCTCCTGCTCGTCTCGGCCTGCTCTCCCTTCTACGTTCTCCGGGCCGCCTACGAAGAAAGCAAGATTCTCTGGCGGCGGGAGCCGATTGAGAAGGCCCTGGAGAAACCGGATCTCGATCCGGAGACGCGGGAGAAATTCAAGCTGGTGCTCGAAGTCCGCGAGTACGCGCGCGACCGGCTGCAGCTCAACGTCGGCGGAAGCTACGCGTCGTACTCCTACATCGACCGCGCGGATCTCACGTACGTCTTGACGGCGGCGCCGAAAACCGAGCTGCGCCCTTATACCTGGTGGTTTCTGATCGTCGGCCACGTTCCGTACAAAGGCTTCTTTTACGAAGAAGACGCCAAGGCCGAGGCGGATCGCTTGGAGAGCCACGGCTACGACACCTATGTCCGGACATCTCCCGCCTTCAGCACGCTCGGCTGGTTCGACGATCCGTTGCTCACCCATTTGCTGAAATACGACAAAGTTACTCTCGCCACGGTGATCTTTCACGAGCTGTTTCATAATACCCTTTACGTCGGCGGGGCGGGGGACTTCAACGAGAGCCTGGCGAATTTCGTCGGCGGCACGGCGGCCATTTCATTCTTCCGCGACCGCTATGGAGAGGGGAGCGCCGAGCACGCGCGGGCCGTTCGGGCATGGGAAGAAGAAGTTGAGTTCTCCCGCTCCGTCAGAAAATTGGCCGATTCCTTGCGCGAGCTCTATGCCAAAGATCTGCCCACGGACGAGAAGCTGCGATTGAAGGACGACATTCTCTCCCGTGGCCGGAAAGAATGGTCGGAGCAGACGGCCCCTCGTCCCCAGCACCGCTTCCGTGGCTTCAGCCAGATGAAGGTCAACAACGCCGTGATGATCCATTTCCGTCTGTACCTCAAGGAGCTGGACCTTTTTGAGTCTGTGTACCAGGCGAACGGCAAGGATTTGACCCACTCGATTGAGCTAATCAAAGAAGCGGTGAAGAACGCCGAGGAGCCCTTTGCGGCTGTCCGTGAGCTGACGAAGAAACTACGATCTCAGATCTCCGAGAAAAATGATCCTGCCCTCGGGGCCGTGACCGCCTCTACCTCGCGATGATGATCGGCGACAATACTTTCTCCTCCAGCCAGGCGGACAGGTCGGCGAGGCTCTCCGCGCTGATCTCATGGCCCATGTCATACTCTCGGTAGGTCACCGGCGCGCGCAGAGTTCGGAGCGCTTCGACGGACTCCCTCGCGCGGTCCACTTGGATCAGATCGTCCTCCGAGCCGTGATGCACCAGCGTCGCCGGGAAGCGTCC
>MGSS01000037.1 GCA_001798595.1 Deltaproteobacteria bacterium RIFCSPLOWO2_12_FULL_60_19
GGCCAGAGCATCATTGAGGATCTTCAGCATTTTTTCTTTGTCCATCATAACGTCCTCCCTTCGTTTTTTTACCCGTGTTCCGAGTGAGAATAGGGATAGACAATTGTTATGCCGTGAAGAAGGAACGGTTCCTCACCAGATTCTTCGCCGGATTGGCACCGGGAACAAAAAGTTTAGGTTATTTAAGAATGACAAGAAAAGGCCTCTTTTTTCTTGTTCCCAGGAATACGCAGGCCGATCCTCCAATGACCCCCCGACCTTGTCAGAAAGCAAACAGTTTTGTATGAGCTAACATAATAAGTTTGCTCGATGATATAAAAAAACTTTGTCTTTACTAACCTAGGCCCGTATTTTGCACTTACTCAAAACGGGGTTTTTTGAGGGGCTGTTTTTCGCAAATTTAATAATGAGGGTAGGAAGGTGGTCTACAGGATTCGGGTCATTTTGGGTTGTTTTTTCTGGCTGCTGACAGGCTTATTCCATCCGTCCGGGGGCTTCCCCGGCCACCCACTGATTACGGATGATACCGGCACCCAGGGTAAAGGTGGATTGCAGGTCGAGGTTAACGGGATGTTAGGCCATGACCGGGATGGGGTCGTGACTCAGAAGGCGCGCGAGGCTGGCACGATGCTTTCCTACGGTCTATTCGACAATGCGGACGTGGTCCTAGGCATTCCCTATCAGCACATAAGCACGAAAGATCGCGGAGGCTCGCAGCGGCATAGGGGCATATCGGATTTATCCCTGGAGCTGAAGTGGAGGTTCTATGAGGGGAATGGTCTAAGCCTGGCATTTAAGCCTGGAATGACCCTACCCACAGGTAATGACAAGAAGGGGTTAGGCACAGGGAGACCCACTTATGGGCCTACATTCATCGTAACGAAGGAGGTGGCTCCATGGGCCTTTCACTTCAATCTTGGCTATCGGAGGAATGAAAACAGATTGTTAGAGAGAATGGACCTCTGGCACACATCCCTGGCATCAGAGTTCGAGGTGCTTGAGGGCATTAGGCTCGTTTCAAACGTCGGCATGGAGAGAAACACCGATAAGACATCTAACACCCATCCTGCCTTTATCATCGGCGGCGTTATCTATTCACCGACGAAAAGTTTGGATCTAAATCTCGGCGTCCAGTTTGGCCTGAGTAAAACAGAGACGGACTACACAATCCATCCCGGTATTGTGTTCACGTTTAACTTCGAATGAGGAGGTCGGTAAACCATGGAGATTCTATCAAAGATGCTCGAAGCCATGGTGGTAACCCTGAGAGAAGGGGTCGAGGCGGCCCTGGTTGTCGGGATCGTGCTCGCTTATTTAAAGAAGTCTGAGAAGGATCATCTACGCCGCTATGTTTATCATGGCCTATGGGCGGCTATTCTCGTAAGCTTCCTCGGCGCGCTTGTGGTTCAGAAGCTTGGGCTGGATCCAGAGAACGAGATGTTTGAAGGGACACTCATGCTGGTGGCGGCGGCTTTTGTGGGATCTCTTCTGATCTGGATGTGGAGAACGGGCCGGACTCTAAAGCAGCGGATGGAAACCCGTCTGAGCGCTGCCACTTTGCGTGGATCAGGCCTAGCCCTTTTCCTCTTCACATTTCTCATGATCCTGCGAGAAGGGATTGAAACGGTTCTTTTTCTCTCCGCCCTCTCAGGCACGATCGGGGCCAATCCACTATACAATTTTATGGGCGGTGGGCTTGGCCTTTTGCTCGCATTTTTTTTTGGTTTTCTCCTCGTTAAGGGGAGCCTGAGGCTCAATCTCAAAACCCTTTTTGCCACCACGGGATTTGTCCTTGTTCTGCTGGTCTTCAAGCTTATCGCCAACGGCCTTCATGAATTCTTCGAAGCCGGCCTGCTGCCTTCTTCTGAGGCCATCCTCGAAATAGTCGGCTTTCTCACCAAGGAGAGCACCTCTGTGGTGATTCTTATAGCCCTCCTTGTTCTGCCGGCGCTGAGCATGCTTCAGGAGGCATGGGCAAAACCTCTAGAGCTGGATTCCTCTCTCCCGTTTCCGGAGCAACGGAAAATTAAAGCCGAAGTGCGCCGCCAGAGAAGGTGGACCACTGCGGCGGCCGGGGTAGCCCTAGGCATCAGCTACCTTCTCGGCTTGTCCCTCGCGGTATCGGCTGGCAGGGGATTCGATCCGTCGCCGGTTCCTATACCGCTCGCAGAGACTGTCCGGCTCCCGCTAAAAGAGCTCGACGACCAGCCGATGCGGAAATACATCGTCAAGGTAGGCGGCGTCGATATTCGCTTCTTCATCGCCCGCAACAAAGACGGAAAAATAGCTGCGGCCCTGGATGCCTGCAACCTCTGCCCCTTAAAAGGATATCATCTTGATGGCGAGCAGGTGGTCTGCCACAACTGCGGCGCGCCGATTGCATTTGACACGATCGGAACTCCTGGCGGATGTAACCCGGTTCCCTTGAAAGCGGTTGTTGAAAAGGACGACGTTGTCGTCTCGGCCCAGGCTCTGGTTGAAGGCAGAGCGCGCTTTGCCCACCGGAAATAGAAGAATATGCTGGGTCGTTTGCTCATAAAGTCGTTGTGGCGAGAGAAAGCGAGGACAGCTCTCATCGTTCTCTCTGTGGCGACTGCTTCAACCCTGGTCTCGGCCTTCCTCAACATCGCCTTCACTGTGACAGAAGAGATGGCAGGGGAGCTGAGATCTTTTGGCGCCAACATCGTTGTTGTGCCGAAGAGCGAGCCCTTAGAGATTGTGATTGGCGGTCTTAGGTTTGTCTCCCCTGGGGAGTCGGCTTACCTGGAAGAGGCTGATCTCCCGCGGCTTAAAGCGATCTTCTGGAGGCATAACATTGCTGCCTTCGCTCCTTTTCTTTCGCGGGTGGTTGAGGTCGAAGGAGAGCAGGCTCTTTTGGTCGGCACATGGTTCGATAAGGATATCCGCATTCCCGAAGGGAAGCGTTTTTTTACCTTTGCGAGCGGCGCCCAAAGAGAGGCCGCGTCCGAAACGGAAACGTTTCGCACAGGCCTCAAAAGTCTCTCTCGCTGGTGGCAGGTGGAAGGTGAGTGGCCTCGGGAGGACGAAGACGGTGCTCTCATCGGAAGCGGGTTGGCGAGGAGACTTAAAGTTGGAATTGGTGGGCGCATCCGTATCGCGCTTGAGAAGAGATCGGCTGTTCTCCCTGTGCGTGGAATAGCGCGAACCGGAGGCGTAGAGGAAGAACAGATTTTTGTCCATCTAAAGCTTGCTCAGGATCTATTTGGACTTCCCGGAAAGGCGGAAAAAATTCAGGTGAGCGCGCTGGTAACGCCGGACAACGCCCTTGCCGCAAGGGCCAGCAGAGTCGATCCCGCCAAACTTCCGCTGGAAGAGTATGAGACCTGGTACTGCACACCCTATCTTGGGTCCGTGATCTACCAGATCGAGGAGGCGATTCCCAACGCAAAGGGAAAGGCGATCCGTCAAGTGAGCGAGGCCGAAGGGGCCTTTCTTGCAAGGATGAGGCTCACATTCATTCTCGTTATTGCTGTGGCCATTCTAGCGGCGTCGCTTGCCGTCATGGCCACCATGGTAACAGCTATTTTCGAAAGGCGGCAAGAGATTGGCTTGATGAAGGCCTTAGGAGCTAACGCAAAGCATTTAGGGCTTTTCTTCCTGCTTGAGGCTGCGCTAACGGGTATAGGTGGTGGCATCGTGGGTTACTTCGGCGGGCTGGCTCTCGTACCGCTTCTCTCCGTCCGAACTTTTTCCTTGGGCGGTTTTGGTCTCTCTCTTTCTCTTCAGGCAGCGATCCTTCCGATCACGTTATTGGTCGCTGTTTCTGTCGCTCTCCTCGGCTCATTTTTCCCTGTAAAAGAGGCGATGCGGTTTGAGCCGGTGAAGACTCTAAGGGGGATTTGAAATGAGAGAGATGACGCAAAGGATTCTTCTAGGTTCGCTCCGCCGGCGCAAAGGCCGAGTTGCGGTTGCGATATGCGCCGTCGCTCTCGGCGCGTCGTTGGTGGTTGCGGCGCTCAATCTCCGCTACGGCATCAGGGGAAGGCTGGCCCAGGAGCTTAGGAGCTACGGCGCAAATCTTGTCCTGGTTCCTAGAACAGAGCCGTTTCTGAAGGAACGAGACCTCGTGATTCTGGAGGACGAAAGGTTTAAGGAGCGCATCATAGGATACGCGCCGTTCATTCATAAGATAGCGAAGGTGAAAGGAAAGGATGTTGTTCTAGTCGGAACTCGCTTTCCTCAAGTCAGAAAGATTAGCCCGTGGTGGCAGGTTGAGGGCAGGTGGCCCGATAAAGAGGGGGAAGTTCTAATAGGCTCTAGTGCAGCCTCTAAGCTGGGGTTGCGTTTGGATGACCGTTTCTCGGCAGTTCACAAAGCATCTCAGCTTAGCTTGTCGGTGACCGGTCTATTGCGCACAGGAGGAGCCGAGGAGCATCAGGTTTTCGTTTCCTTGGAGACCCTACAACGCTTGACTCATCTTCACGGTTTTTTGACCTCCGTTTTGGTAAGCAGTCGCGCAGGCAAAGAGCTTGAGGAAACCGTCGCTGTTTTGCAGAAGGTCTGGCCTCAGGCGGAAGCAAGAACTTTGCTTCAGGTAGCTCGTGCGGAAGAGGCCCTCCTTGCGCGCCTGGAGATTTTTCTCGCTTTGGTGAGCCTGCTCATTCTAGTTGCCGCTGGACTCAGCGTCTATGCGACGATATCCACGGCGGCTCTCGAGCGGAGGGTGGAAATGGCTCTCATGCGCGCCCTTGGCGCTGAAGAAAGGCAAGTAGCGTGGATATTTGCCTCCGAGGCTGCAGGGATAGGCTTGATTGGTGGACTCTTGGGATGCGCCGCAGGTCTCCTTTTGTCTGAGGCTATAGGCCTTACCGTTTTCGGCTCGCTTATCCTTCCCAGCCTCTTAAGCCTCCCGGCAGGGCTTGCGCTAGGCGTTGGAATTTCCCTTTTTTGCAGCCTCTGGGTGGTGCGCCGCGTCTTAGCCCTGCAACCTGCTATGGTCCTGAAAGGAGAGTGAGAACAGATGATCGAGCCGCTAATTTTACTTAAAGCGGTCACGAAGGATTACAACGGAAAAGTGCGCGCCTTGGACCAAGTGAGCCTCGAGGTCTATCCTGGCGAATGGGCTGCCGTCATGGGAGCTTCAGGGTCCGGGAAGACCACGCTCCTCAACATGATCGCTGCCCTTGATCGCCCGACGTCTGGATCAGTTCGGGTCGATGGAGAAGACCTTCTCTTCCTCACCGAGGAGGACAGGGCGCGTTTCCGCCGGGAAAAGGTAGGACTCATTTTTCAACAGTTTTATCTCATACCCTACCTTACTGCTGTAGAGAACGTGATGCTGGCCCAGTATTTTCACAGCATGGCGGATGCGCGAGAGGCGGCGGAAGCCTTGCGCCGAGTTGGCCTCGGAGAAAGGATGGGGCACTATCCGTCGGAACTTTCAGGGGGCGAACAGCAACGGGTTTGCATGGCGCGCGCCCTAATTAACCAGCCCAAGATCATTCTGGCTGACGAGCCCACGGGGAACCTGGATGCGGAAAACGAAAAGACCGTCATGGAAATCTTTCATGACCTTCACAGAAGAGGGCACACTCTCCTCTTTGTCACTCACGACCCGCAGATCGGCACGCAGGCGGATAAAATTGTCAAGTTGGAGCATGGCCGTGTCCTTCCAGCTTTTCCCGTGAAGGCTCTGAGATCGATTTAAAGAATGGCAATCCTGGTTACGCTTCTTGTCGATCGCTGGGAGCCTCAGCTCTTCTTGTAGATTTGCTGCGCGAGGTAATTCTGATAGCCCACTTCCGCTATCTTGTGCACTTGCGGCTCAATTCATGATCCATCTCCGTTAGGTAGCGTTGAGTTCTAAGAAGCTCTTTGTATCACAGTCCTCAGTGATTCAGAAACACCACTAAATCCCGAACAGAGCGTGAGCGTTTTGACTCGTGGCGTGAATCAAATCCTCCAAAGGCATTTCCCGTACACTCGCGATGGTCTCGGCCACTAAGCGCACGAACGCCGGCTCGTTTCTTTTTCCTCGATGCGGCACGGGCGCCAGGTAGGGAGAATCGGTCTCGACGAAGATCCGATCCAGGGGCAACTTTTGCGCTACCTCTCGCAGCGGCGCGGCGTTCTTGAACGTGACGATGCCGCTGAACGAGATATAAAATCCCAGGTCGAGGAACGCCTTCGCCGCTTGATAATCGCCGGTGAAGCAATGAATCACGCCTCGGAGCTTTCTTTCGCCTTCGGCCAGAAGCAGCTCGGCGATTTCGCGATGCGCATCCCGATCGTGGACGATCAGCGGAAGTTCGGTCGCGCGCGCCATGCCGATGAAGCGGCGAAAGATTTTCATCTGGATCTCTCGCGGCGAGTGGTTGTAGTAGAAGTCCAGCCCCGTTTCACCGATCGCCACGACTTTTGAATCTTTGGCAAGCTCGCGGAGTTGGGCGAGTTCTTCTTCGCTCACCGCCTTCGCATCGTGCGGGTGCATCCCCACCGTGGCGAAAAGCCCGTCGTGGGAACGAGCCAGCGCGACGGCGCGCTGGTTGCTCGCCAGATCGCCGGCCCCTCCGACCACGACGATCTTTTCAACCCCGGCCTGCTTCGCCCGCTGAATGACGCCATCGATATCGTCGGAAAATTCCTCGCCCTGGATATGGGCGTGGCTGTCGACCAGGAAAGACCCTGACATAACTACGCCGGGGCCGGTTTTTTTTCCGTCTCGATCCGGGGAAAGAGCGCCACGGGGGGATTGATCTTGTGACCCGGAGTAAAAAAACTCCCCCAGGGAGCGTCGAGCGGCGCGCCCGCAGAGATATTGAGAAGCTCGCGAAGCTTGACCGAGGTTTCCGGAAGAAACGGCGCCAGGTGGATGCTCAGCATTCTCACGACTTCGAGTAGATGGTGGAGAATCTCCCCGACCCGCGCCGCTTTCCCGCTGTCTTTGATCAGGGTGTAGGGCGCAGTTTCCACGACGTAGCGGTTGGTGGCGTCGAGTGCAGCCCAGATGGCCTCAAGGGCGCGGTGAAACTGAAGCTCCGCCATCTGCTTCTCCACTTCGCTTTCCGCCTGGACGAAGGTTGCCTTGAGTTGCCGATCTTCCGCGGCCCACGGTCCGGCCAACGGTTGCACCACGCCGTCGAAGTATCGTTGCTGCATCGCCAGCACGCGGCTCACGAGGTTCCCCAAATTGTTGGCGAGATCGGCGTTGTAGCGCGCGGTGAGATTTTCCTCGCGGAAATCCGCGTCCTGGCCGAAGACGCTTTCGCGCAGGACGAAGTAGCGGAAGGCGTCCATACCGATCTTCTCTTTCATCTCCAGCGGCGAGATGATGTTGCCGAGGCTCTTCGACATCTTCTGCCCTTCGCGCGTCCAGAAGCCATGGACGTTTAGATGCTTGTAGAGCGGCAGGCCGGCGGCTATCAGCATCGTCGGCCAAAAGACGCCGTGCGGCTTGACGATATCCTTGCCGATGAAATGCTCGGCCTCGGGCCAGAATTTCTGAAAAAACTCTTCGCCCTTGGTTTTGAGCGCGCTCACATAGTTGATGAGCGCGTCGAACCAGACGTAGGTCACGTAGCGCGGGTCGAAGGGAATCTCGATGCCCCAGGTGAGACGGCTCTTGGGACGCGAGATGCACAAATCGCCCACCGGCTCGCTCAACATCGCCGCCACTTCGTTGCGGAAGCCTTCGGGGCGGACGAAGTCGGGATGGTCCTTGATATGGCGGAGCAGCCGCTCTTGATACTTGCTCATGCGGAAGAAGTAGTTTTCCTCCTCGATCAGCTTCGGCTCGGTCAAGTGGTCCGGACATTTGCCGTTGCGCAGCTCTTTGGGCGTGTAAAAGCGCTCGCAGCCGAAGCAGTAAAGGCCGCCGTAGCGGTCGAAATAAATATCCCCGGCCTGGTGGACCCGGGTGAGAATCTCCTGGACGTAGCGGATATGGGACGCGTCCGTGGTGCGGATGAAATAGTCGTAGCTGAAGCCGCAGCGGTCCCACGCCTCGCGAAAAGCGGCGCTCACCTTGTCGGTAAACGCTTTGGTTTCCATGCCGGCCTCGGTCGCGGCCTGGGCGATCTTGTCGCCGTGTTCATCCGTGCCCGTAAGATAGAAAGTCTCCCGCCCCTGCGCCCGATAGTAGCGCGCCAGCGTGTCGGTGATAATCATCGTGTAGGCGCTGCCCAGATGGGGGTCGGCGTTCACGTAATAGAGCGGCGTCGTAATATAAACCCGGCTCATGAAGTCACCCCGGCGACTCGCGCGAGTAGATCTTCCAGGGCGAGGCGGCGATTCACGTTGCGGCGGATGCGCCCTTCCGTGACGGCCATCGACGCCCAGAGAGCCAGCAGCCCTTCGACGCGCGCGTTTTGCGACTGCCGCCGGATCGTTTGAGCCGCGTCGAGATTGCAAATATCCCGCTCGCTGCCGGTGGCGCGGAAAATCAACAGATCGCGGCACCAGCTCCTGAGCCACTCAAGGAACTCAAACGCGTCTTCGCGCTCCTTGCCCAACCCCTCCGCCAGCGCCGCCCGCGCGCCGTATCCTCCCTGAGCGAGGTTGCCGATGGCCGCCACCCATGCCTTTCTTTTTTCCGCCAGCTCGGCCAGATCCGAACTCCGCGCCCTGCCCAGGCTGCCCAACGAAGCGGCCGCCACGAGCGCCGCCGGCTCGGCGGCCATCGCCTGGCGGGAGATCAGGTAGTCCGCCACGACCCTGGCGGGCAGAGGAGCGAATGAAAGCCTGAGGCAGCGCGACAGCAGCGTGGGGAGCAGTCCGCCGGCGCCGGCGGCGATTAAAATCAACAGAGATCCCGCGGGAGGCTCTTCGAGCGTTTTGAGCAGAGCGTTTTGCGCCGCCGGATTCATCAGCGGCGCCGGATCGATGACGGCGACTTTCTTGCCGCCGGAAAACGCGCGGTAGCTCAATTCCTTATCAAGCACGCGGACCTGCTCGATGCTGATGTCATTTTTCTTCGGCAACAGACTTACGACCCGCACATCGGGATGGTTGTGGTTGTCGATCTTGACGCAGTTGGCGCACCGGCCGCAGAAGTCATGCTTCGCTTCGCTACAGTGAAGGGTTTTCGCAAGCGCGAGCGCCACCGTCTTTTTCCCCACTCCCTCAGGCCCGGTAAAGGCGTAGGCGTGATGCAGACGGCCGGTCGCCAAGGCCAGTCTGAGACTGGCAAGCTGGCGCTCGTGACCCACGATGTCGGCAAACGGCATTCTCTCCCCCGTTCAATTCAAAATGCAAACTGAAAAATGAAAAATAAAAATATAAAGAGAGAAGCTGAATTCATTTCTTTCAAGGACTTTGTCTTTTGCATTTTACAATTTTCATTTTGCACTGTGCCGAGTTGCTAGCTTCTGCTCCACGATCATGACGATCTCCTGTTGGATCGATGCGATCGAGCGCGCCGCGTCGATAACGACGATGCGCGCCAGGTCGGCCTGAGCCAGCTCCAAAAAACCCCGCCGCACCTGTTCATGAAACAGGGCGCCCTCGCGCTCGAAGCGGTCTTCGGCCTTCCCCTTCGCCGCGGCCCGCGACGCATGGCTCGATGAGCGCGTCTGGGTTCGAGACAGGCCGACTTCCACCGGACAGTCGAGCAGGAAGGTAAGATCCGGGACGACCCCGCGGCTCGCAATCGCGTTCATGCGGCTGAGCGCGTCGAGATCCACCCCGCGTCCGTAGCCCTGGTAGGCCAGGGTCGAGTCGGTAAACCGATCACACAGCACCAGTTTTCCGGCCGCCATCGCCGGCTCGATCACTTCCTGCACGTGCTGAGCGCGATCGGCGAGATAGAGAAATAGTTCGGTCTCCGGCGAGATCGGCTCGTCTCTTAACTCGAGGAGCACCTTGCGCAGCATCTTTCCGAGGTTCGTTCCGCCCGGCTCCCGCGTGGACAAACAGGAAATCCCCTGCCTGGACAGATATCCCGCGAGCAGTTCGAGTTGGGTGCTTTTACCCGAGCCGTCGCCGCCTTCGAATGAGATAAAACGAATCATGGAAGCGGAACAGGGAAGAGTGAAAAATGAAAAATGTGGTTCGACCTAGCTCACCACCATGAGCCTGTCGAATGGCAAACTGCAAAATTCAAATTTCTCATTTTGCAATTTGCACTTTGACTCGTGCTAAGAAGTAGTCTGTCTACGCTTTGCCCTCTCCCAAAAGGAGATTGATGCCGTTGACCAATTGCGTGCTCGTAAAGGGCTTCGTGATGTAGTAGTCCGCTCCGAGTTTATACCCTCCCAGCACATCCTCATACTGAACTTTGGCGGTAAGCAGAATCACCGGTATGGAAGAAGTATCGGGGGCGGCTTTCAGCTTGGTCAACACTTCGAGGCCGTCCATCTGGGGCATCATGACGTCGAGCACGATCAGGTCGGGTTTTTGCCGCTCCAGCTGAGTAAACAGCTCGTCGCCGCTATAGGCGGATAGGACATTGTAGCCTTTGCCTTCCAAAATGGTCCGCACGATGGTGATGATGTCCGGATTGTCGTCGACCACCATGACAGTCTTCTTTGTATCCATTCGTTGCTGTCTCTCCTTATCCGCCGGCGCCAGCCACTACGCTAAAACCTGCCCGGCCCGACCGCCATTCTGTATCCGTTCTCAACGATGAATGCCCCACCACAGGGAGACGACGTAGGTTGATTCGGATTGGCATGCCTGAGACCATCAACACCCAAATCGGAGCGGAATATACCACCTCTAAGAGAGGATGTAAAACCATTCCGAAACGCGGCCTTAGGCGCAGGCGTGGTCGAAAAGCCGTGAGTTGAAGCCTAGAACTTCTGCTGCCATCCTACGATGGCGACGCGGTACGCTGGGCATCCCGGTCCGAAACAGCCGAAATCGCAGGAGAACTCGATCGTCGGGCTGCCGGAGATCTCGTTCAGGGCAAGTCCGGAAGAGCTGTCGGGGAACGGATCTCCCGGCCAGGTCGGCCGGCCGTCGCCGGCTAAGATAAAGCCGGTAATCTTCCCGCTGCCGCCGATTTTAACCTGCTGGTGGGCCAGAAGCGCTCCGCCGGCGTAGTCGGCTCGGAAGTTGGCGTCGATCTCCAGGTCGTTGCCGGTAACGAGTAGTTGGTTTTGCAGAGGTTCAAACGGCGTCGGGTAGGGCCGCAGATAGATATCGCCGGAGATACGGATGCTGTCGCGCGCGACGATTGTCGCCTGCCAGGGAACGCCCGCGCTGCCGATCGCTCCGGAGATTTCCACTTTCGTCTCGGCGTAAAAGATCCCGTCGCGCAGCGGCGCCCCGCCGGCGACCGTCCAGACTCCGGAAGCATAGGACCAGCCCGGCGGCCGGGGTACAGCGACCCCGCCGGCGCAAAACCCGCCGGCGTCGCAAATGACTCCCGGACCGGCGGTGACGCGCCCGTCGGCGTGCAGCAGGGTGCCGCCTCCGGCCTCGCCCAAGCTGCCGATGTGCTTGGCGTAATCGGCGGGGTTAATCGTAGGAATTTCGAATGGCCGGCTGTAGCTCGCCGCCTCGTAGAGGCTTCGCTTGTCAGCCGCGTCGAGCGTATAGTCCGAAGGCCGCTCCCCGGGAGGGCGGAAGCAGCCCGCGCTGCCGATACATGGGCTGCCTGTGATGTTCATCCCTTCGGGCAGGAGGCCACTGGCGCCGTCGGCATTCGCCACTGAGAATCCGAGCGCCATCTGGGCGGCGGGATTGCCCGAGATCAACATATCATCGTTGGCTTGCGCGCCGCCGCACAGGCCCACGAGCTGCGGGTCGCCGCTGATTTTCAATTCGCCGTTGGTCATGGCGGTTCTTGGAGGCCGGCCGGCTTCTTTTCTAAGCCACGCTTCGATCTCGCTCGATGCCTGATTCGGCGCCGTGCCCACCGCGAGCGCCTGGATCCGGCTCGGACGCGATGCCGACTTGAGCCGCGTCACCTGGTACGTCCCGCCGGCGAAGTTGGCATTGGATACGATGAGGGCGCCGGCGCTCATTCCCAAGACCCGGTCGAAGCCGGCGGCGGCGTCGCGGTTTCGCAGCTCGTTCACTGCGTGGCTCAATCCGGCCTCCGCGATGTAAAACGCGCGCGTCCCGGCGCTTAGATTCGCGCTGGTCTTGAGATCTGTCTGGACCGACACGATGGCGGCCGCGCCCGCGCCGATGAGCAGCGCGATCACGAGCAGCGCGATCACGAGAACCGTTCCGCGCTCGCCGGCAAAGGCGCCGTGAAGCCTCACGGCAGCCCCCGCTGCGGATTTCTCAACGCGACGCTCGACGAAATGGTGGAAGTGATTTTTTTTCCCGACGCTTTCCCGGGCGGGCTAGGATCGGCCACCTCAACCGAGAGGGCGATTTTAACTCGCTTGATGCGATCCAGCTGCGGGATGCCGGCGATCCGGAAGTCGGCCTCGTCGAAGTAAGTAAACAACGACTCCCCGGGAGGCAGTGCCACGTTGGCGACCAGACAATTCCCGTTGCGTCTGAGAATCGCGCCCGGACACGTCGGCGTTGCGCCGGCGACGTCATAGGCGACATCCTCGCCGGTTTCCGCGGGCGTAACGCCATCGCAGTCGTCATCGCCGTTGAGGTCTGCCTGGATCCTGATCGACGTGGCCGTAGCCGTCACGATTCTCTGGCATCCCTCGGGCGCCGTGCCCGACGCCCAGTAGCCGGCGTTTCTTAACTCCCGCGCCATGATGTCCAGCGCGCCCCGGGCGTCCTCCAGCGTCGCCGTCCTGGTCTCCTGCACGACGAGATGGATGAGCTGCTCGCGGTAAAAGCTGTAGAGGGTGGTCAACACGATGGCGCCGCAGGCGGCCGCGCACAGGACCTCCACGGTGGTCGTTCCAATCCTTTGCGCAAGAATCCTCGGCACGGTATTTCCTATTCGACGGCGACCAGAGTTGAGAGCCTGACGCTGCGGATCTCGGACTCTTTCCAACTCACAATGACGACGACTTCTTTCAGCCCCGATCCCACGATGGAATTCTTTACCGCCCAACAACGGTCATAAGCGCCGCCCGGCGCGCCGGTGGCGGCGATGCCGCGCTCGCCGGCGGCCGGACAATTATCGAAATCCGGCAGCGCGGGCTGCGCCTTGAGCTGCTCCATCTTGTCCTGGGCAAGGTTGGCGGCAACAGTGTAGTCGGCGCTCCGTTGGTTTCCTCGGATCACGCTCACGGTATTGAGCGAAAAGCCCAAGACCCCGATCGAAACCAGCGCCAGCGACATGAGCACTTCGGTGTAACTAAGGCCCTTTTCACCGAGCGCGAGACGGCGGCCGAATCTTCCCGGCATCAGCATGTTGCGCCTGTGACACGGACCCGCCCCGTGCTGCCGGAAACGATGACGTTTTTCCCTTCGCGTTTATCATTGCACAGCGTGATCGTCCCGCCATCCGCGGTGCCTCGCGGAGCGAAGCCTATCGGCCGGATGGCGTCGCCGCCGAAGGTAATGCCTTCCGGCAGCGTCTTCTGCGCGCCGGTCGACCGATAGGCCGCGCCCTCTTTCCGTTCGATCCGATAGGCGCCCGGCGCCAGAAAGACGACGCGCAGATGAGCGCTCCGCGCGACGGCCTGCGACTTGACTTGATGAAGTTCGGATTGGAGCTGTCGCGCGGCGCCGTTGAGCCGATAAGTGGGCAACTGCGACGCCCAGTTTGGGACGGCGATCGCCGCTAGGACGCCACAGATAGCTAGCCCTGTGATGAGGTCCAGCAGCGTGAAGGCGCAATCGTGACAGAGAGGCGATCGTGTTGGTCCCCGGTTCACGGGGAGTGACAGTACTCCAAGACCAACGGGGCTGTCAAGGAAATACTAGCAGGTAAATGAGTCGAATTGGGCTCCGCCGCAAAAGGCCGGAGCCCGAGGATAGATTAAGAAAGGAAGGTAAACGCTGGGGGGGCTTCGCGCCCGCTTTAAGAGCCCCTTACATCACTTCCTGCCAGGCCACGAGCCGAGCGGGCTGCGGCAGGGTGCCGGGCCAGTTGTTGTTGATCCAGGAAAGAGCCTGACTGCTGTAATAAACGCTGGCGTTCCCCCGCACGTCCAACTCGCTTCCCCCATCCGCCGCGTCTTGCTTGGCGATATAGATTGATCCATGGATCGTGGCGGTACCCAGGAGCGCGATCTCCACTCTCCCTCGCGCGATGATCAGTCCATGGAAATCTATCGTGCCCTGGATATCCACAGGACCGTCGATGATAAGTACACCTGTGCCGGTGACATTCCCTGCTATGGTGATAACCTTGTTGTCTTTGCCCGGTGTAATGCGCGTGATCTGCGGATTAGCGTCGGTACCCCAGGTTTCGTTGCCGGTGAATTGGTTTCCTACTAACTCCGTATGAGGAGACTGCAAAAAAGCGTCAGCGATCTCCGTGGGGCTCGGCGTCATCTCCGTAGTCGCCCCCACGCTGGGATCTCCTCCGACGCCGATAACATTGTCCATCTGCTGGGCGGTCAAGCCGCCGTCTGTCGTAGTATCGTTGGTGATCTCCGTGACGGTGGCGGCATCTGTCGTGCTTATGCCCCATCCCGGCGGCTTTGAACCCGGCGTTCCGTCGACGTTAGTGTCGTAGCCCGATATCAAGAACGAATTTCCGTCAAAGCGAGTCTCGATGTTGCCGGCGGTGCCCGGAAGATAGACGGCTCCCGGGCCGCCACCACTACCGGCGCTCCTCTGAACATAGCCCACAATGACCTTCTTCGTGTTGCTCGGCCCGGTAATTGTCGAGGTCAGTTTTGCCCTCGTGTTTCCTCCGTCATTGATAGCGGTCACGGTGTAGGTGTACCCAGTCGTCTGGGCACCGGTGAGAACTGTTGTGAGGGCATCGTATTTAAAATTAGTATCCCAAGGCACAGCGATGACGGCATGCTGAAGGCCGGCATCGGCCGCCTGAAGGGCGATCGTCCCGAGCTTGAGATTGCTTGTGGTCTTGAGGTTGAGCCCGCTTAGAAGCAGGCCCGCGCCGGAAATCGTCAGTAGGATCGTCATCATCATGATGATGACGACAAGCGCCATGCCCCGGTCGTTTCTTAGTGCTTTCATCGTTCGGCCCTCTTTTCCCAAAATAGTAGCCGTCTGCATTTAGCTGGCTGGCAATCCTCGATTGCGCAAGTCCGCGTTAGAAGTCATCGTGACGGTAAGCTGGCCGCCGAATTCCAGATCGGGATTCTTCGACTGGATCGCAACCGTCACCACCACTCTTTGGATAGTCGCTAGCGTCAAGCCGGTCACGGGTGTCGCTAACGCGGTTGCGGAATTCTGCTGAAAGTAGGTAAACGAGAAATTAGCCGCGCCGGTCGGAACGTTGCAATCGGTCAGGGCCTGGGGGTCGTTCAAGCCGTCCTTTCTGGTGATGTTGCCGAACCCGTTTGGGCAGCCGGTCGTGTCGAAACCATATGTGATATTCTCGTTGGCATCCGTAACGCACAGGCCATTGGCATTCGCATCGTAGGTAAACTGGAGGACCTGGGCCTCCGCCCTGAGCACCCCGCATCCCCCCCCGTTGGGGGCAAAGCCGGCGTTGCGGATCTCCCGCACTATGAGGTCAACGACGCTCCGCGCATATTCCTGAGCCGCCAAGCGGTCGTCCTGAACTTTCAAGTTTCTGGCCTGAACTTTGTAAACCCCGTAGACGGCCCCCAACAACGAGAGCGTCAACACGGTGCTGATCAACAGCTCGACCAGCGTGAACCCATTCTGACCCTTAAGCGGGTGGTTTAGGTTTTTCATCGTACCCGTCACGAATCTTTTACCGCCGATGAGATAGTTAAGGTGTTGTTTTGATAGTCCGACCAAGTCACCGTTATATTGATACACCTGAGGTTGGCGACGCGCATTCCGCCGACGGTACAAGGTGAGTTTACGGTCCAACTACGGGTGAAAGCCACCGGCACTCCGGTGACCACGCTTGTAACCGGACCTCCCGCTACGATAGTCGTCGCCGTGTTTCCTTTTAACGATTCCAATTGATCCTGGGCCAGGTCGGTTGCAATCGCCTGGTAGAGAGCCGTTTGATTAGCTCGGATGACTGACGTCGCGCCAACTGCAAGGCCCAAGACGGCCACCGTGAAGATGGCGAGCGATGCCAAAACCTCAATCAGCGTAAAGCCCGCTGGGCGTCCTCTCCCTACAACCCACCAGCTCAACTTCGGCGCCGCCCCCGGCTGTCGCATTCTATGCAGGATCATGGTTCGTCCTCAGGGGATCGTCACGCGCCCGACCAGAGCGACCTGAACTGTCCTTGTCTGGCTATTGCCGTTTTGCAGCGTAATCGTGCTCGTCGCATTCACCGTGCCTCGGGGCTGAAACTCCGATGTGGCGGTCAGCGCCGAAACGCTGATTCCCGGAGGTAGGGCGAAGGGGCCGGTTTCTGTGACGAAAGCCCCGCTACTGTCGTTTTGCATTAGGTACGTCGTAGCTCCAGGAATCGCGCCTACGAAGCTCAGCCGGTATCTGACGCTCTGGGATACCGCCTTTACCCTCGCAAACTGAAGGTCGGTTGCAACCTGGCGGGCTGCGGAGGAAAGGTTAATCGTTGGGAGCAAGGACATGAACGCCGGCACAGCAGTCGCCATAATTACCGCGGCGACTCCTACGGTAACCAGCAGCTCGATGATGGTAAACCCGGAAGCTCCCTGACGACGCTTTTTTAGCTTCATAACCCTAACCTGCAAGGGTTCTTAAGCTAGATACGTGCCAACGTTAGAGGGGATTCTACCAGCTTTACAACTAGCTGTAAATCAGCCCCTTTTGGGGGAAAACCGGCTCCGCCACAATGCTTCGGCCACAGCCCTGGTAACAAAACGCGTCAAGTTTAACAAAATACGGCGTAATGCGGCTCCAAATGGTCATCCCGGCGGTAGATAGAACCTAACCACCGCGCTGCCGAAAAAGAGATGGCCGAGCGCTCCGAGGCAGAGGAAGGGCCCAAACGGAATCGGGTATTTACCGCCTGCGCCCACTCTCAGCATCAAGGCCAGCCCAACGATCGAGCCGCTCACCGACGCGAGAAACAGAGCTAACGGGATGGCTGGCCATCCCAAGAAAGCGCCGATCATAGCTAATAAGGTCACATCTCCCCCACCCATTCCCTCGGTTCCGGTAAAAAATTCGTAGAACCGAGCAACTAGGTACAGAAAACCGGCACCGATCAAGATTCCGATAAGCGAACTCATTGGGGACGGAGGAATCGCTACCGCATCGGTTGGCCATGGGTACTGCACCACCGACGCTAGAAGACCAAAGCCGATACCTGGCAGACTGATGACATCCGGAATGATCCAGGTGTCCAGGTCAATGAATGAGATCACAACCAGCGCGGCGACAAAGGCGAAGTTGACGAGGAACGCGATTGTCGGACCAAAGCGGGCGAGCAACGCCACCGCCAGAAGCGCGGTTAACAGTTCGACAAAAAAATAGCGCGGGGAAAATTTTTTCCGGCAAAAGCGGCAGCGGCCGCCGAGCAGTAGATAGCTGACCAGCGGAATGTTGTCGTAGAATGGGATGGGCGTGTTGCAGGACGGGCAGTGCGACGGCGGCCTCACGATCGACTCGCCTTTTGGGATTCTCACGATGCAGACGTTGAGAAAGCTCCCGATGAGCGCGCCGAAAATAAACACGACCGGAAAAAACCAAAGCGGCGAGCTAGCCAGGTTCATCACGCGCCCTATCATACGCCCTTCCGCCTACAAAGAGAAGGAAAATGGCGCTAGGGAAAAGCTAGTTGAAAGAATTCCACAAGTAGATTCCGTTGAGCGCCGTGAGCAAGATGAGAATCGCAAACAGCCACTTCGGGTGGACGATCCGCAGATAGATATTGTGGATGGCGTAGACTAAGAGGATCACGAGCGGCGGCACGGCCGGCAGAAGATCGCGGCTGCGAAGCTCGCCGAGAAAGAGCGCAAGTAGGAAATATGCCAGCGCAAAGCCGAAAAAAATCCGTTTCTCCTCCCGCCGCTTGCCCTTGAAGGCCCACGGCAAAAAGAGAATCAGCAGGGGATTGAGCGCGCCGTCGAGATAGCGCGCCGGGTCGTCCGCCCCGGTGAAAACAATCTTGAGCGGCAGCGCTGCGTTCGTCGCCGCCCACGGACTGAAAACAGCGAGCGCGCAAAATACACAGAGGCCGAGCGGCAACAGCCGCTGCGGCAGCTCGATCTCTTTTTGGCTCGCGGCCGCGTAGCCAAGAGCCAGCGCTAAGAATAAAAACGCCGCCAGTCCGTTCGGGCCGGTCGCCATAGCGAAGCCGGCCGACGCGCCCGCCAAAACCAACCAGCGCGATTGCTTTGTGTCCTCGGCCCAGAAGAGAACGCAGAGCAGAGATGCCGTGACATAATACGCCAGTCCTAGATCGACGGTGGCGAGATGGCTCAGTTGAAAGACGACCGGCGTTGAAATATAAAACAGCAAACCCAACAGGCCGTAGACGACGTTCAAGCGGTGCGCCAGATACGCGCATAGCAAGAGGCCGGTCAAAAAACTGTAAAGCCCGTGAATAAGTTTTGGCACCGAGCGCCATCCCCAGCCGGCCCAGGGCGCGTAGAGGACGTCTGGAAGCCGCAGGTGAGACGTCAATTCATCGCGGGCCGTCGCAGGCACGAGACTGAGGACGACCTCCAGGACTACTATCGCGAGGATCGCGAGCCACAGCGCCACGCCGAGCCTGTTGGTTTGTGACGGGAGCCGGGCAAAAATCACCAGACAAAACAACGCGGCGAAAATCGTTGCCGCGGCGGCGATAGCGCCATTTAACAGCCAGTGATTAACGTACCCGGTCCAAGCCGCCGGAAGATAGAGAGTGGCGGCGAAACCCAACAGACAACCCGCCCAGGAGAGCCGATAGACGAGCTCGGAGAAACGTTCCGCCGGCATCAATCGCCGCCTCTCTGTTTGAGCCAGCGCGCGATCGCCGGAAAGACTTCCTGCTTTGCCTTCGGTCCCAGAATCAAATCCATATGACCATAGGCAACGGAGTCTTTGGCCTTAGGGCCAAAAATCCTGACGGTCCGGTCTCTCGATCCGGCCTCGCGGCGGACAATCTCCATCGCCTCCGGCGGCGCCAGCTTGTCCGCCTCTCCGCCGATCAACAGAAGAGGCGTGTTAATTTTGCCGAGGTTCTTGCGGTAGCTGAAATCTCCCTTGGCCGAAACAAACTCGCCCCGCTTGATCGCCAGCAGCAGTTGATCCAACACGCCGGGGTTGATTTCAACAAGGGCGCCGGCGAGCAATTTCTCTTTGATTTCGTTTTCGAGGTTGTCGCGGTTGTAAAAGATCGCTTCGAGCTTGGGCAGGAGCGGCACCAGGAACTTGCCGAGAAACGGCCCGTTCAAGGAGAGAAACATCTTCTTCCATGTCGGACTTTCCTGGAGCTTGAGCAACCCTTTCATCGGCGCCTGCTCGCGATGGGTGAAGGTCATCGGCGCGCCGATGGTCGCGAGCCCCGCCAGTCCGAGGCCGCCCTTTTTCTCGGCGTAGCCATAACCCAACAGCGCTCCCAACTCGTAGCCCAGCCAAACGACCCTGGCGCTCCCGTTCTCCTTTTGCACGTAGCGGATCACCGGAAGGAGATCCTTGTCGATCATCTCATCCAGAGTCCAACTGTCCGGCGCATCTTTTAGCGGCTTGAGGCTCCGGCCCGTGCCTCGAAGAGAGAGATTCCACACGTCGAAGCCCTGTTCGGCCAGGTAGCGGGCCAGGCTGTGATCTTCGTCGAGATCTAAGAAGCCGCTGCCGGCGAAGAAACCGTGGCTTAAGATGACAGGGGCGCCTGCCCGGCGCTTTTGACTTGTGTGCAGTCGCTCGAGCGCCAGCTCGAATTTCTCCTGCGTCACCGCCCAGTGGCGCTCGCGCGCAACGGGAACGAACTCGCCGGCGCCGGCGGCGGCGGCGAAAGAAAACAGCGCCGAGAGAAAAAATAATGTCTGAAGGCGAGCCGTCTTCGCTAGCCCTCCCCTTCGATGATCGCCACCACCGCGTTGAACTTCACCACCTGGCCCTCCTGGGCGCGCACTTCGCTCAGCAGGCCTGAATCGGCGGCTTCGATCTCGACGTTGACCTTGTCGGTTTCAACTTCGAGCAGCGGCTCGCCTTTCTTAACCGTTTCCCCTTTTTGTCTGAGCCACCGGACGATCTTTACCTCATCGCTTTCATCGCTCGATCCCAGGCGGGGAATGACCACGTCCTTTTTCATTTCTCTTCACCTCAACGTTTTGTCTTGCGGCGACCGCGAGCGGAATAAGGCGGAGCATATCAGTTTTTGGGCGCAAAGACATGCGTTTTAGAACTCCTCCAGCCGCTCATAAACACGTCTGGCTATTTTTGGGACGGCGCGTTATAGAAATAGGAAAGGAGGGCCGCCGCGATGGCTAAAGCTGCTATGGAGAACGAGCAGGAATTGGCAAAGTTTTATCATGAGGCGGACCAGCGCCATCTCATCCCTCTCTGGAAAGTGACGGCGCGTCTGCTCCCTCCCGAGCCGCAAACCAAAGTTCTCCCTTACCTCTGGAAATGGGCGGATCTACGCCGCATGGCGTACGAAGCCGCCGATCTCGTGCCGATCGAGCGGGGCGGAGAGCGGCGCGTGCTGGGGCTGGTCAATCCCGGCCTTGGCGGAAAATATGCCGCCACGCACACGCTGTGGGCCGCGGTGCAGATCGTCAAGCCGGGCGAAATCGCTCCCTGCCATCGCCATACGGCGGCGGCGATCCGCTTTATCATCGAGGGCGATCGATCCTTTACCACCGTGAACGGCGACAAGTGCGTGATGGGCCGGGGCGATCTCGTCTTGACTCCCAACTGGACCTGGCACGACCATGGCTGCGAGTCGGACCGGCCGATGATCTGGATGGATGGCCTGGATTTGCCTCTGGTGGGCGACCTCGACGCGGTTTTTTTTGAGCCTTACCCCAAAGACCGCCAGCCGGTCGCGCAGGTCAACGACTCGGAGAGAAAATTCGGCGGCCCTCACCTCCAGCCGGTTTGGGAACGGCCGAATGAACACTATTCCCCGCTGCTCAACTACAAATGGGCGCCGACCTACGAAGCGCTCAAGAAGATCGGCGAAGGCGCCGCGAGTCCGTTCGACGACGTCTGCTTCGAGTATTTAAATCCGAATACCGGCGGGCCGGTGCTGCCGACCATCGGCTGTTACGTTCAGTTGATCCGCCCCGGCATTCACACCCAGGCGCATCGCCAGGTCAACAGCGCCGTCTATCATGTCTTTGAGGGAAGCGGATATTCCGTCATCAACGGCCAACGCTTCGATTGGCAACGTGGCGACTTTTTCGTCGTTCCGCCGTGGGCGTGGCACGAGCATGTGAACGAGAGCAAGGAAGAGGCGATCTTATTTTCGGTCCAGGACACCCCGGTGATGAAGGCGCTGGGTCTTTATCGCGAAGAGACGTACAAAGACAACGGCGGCCGGCAAAAAATCACCGGGCGTTGAGCAATCGCGAAACCGGAGGAAATTCAGGCATGGCGAAGTATCTTCAGTGCAGCGAATGCGGCAAGCTCGCTTTTTACTACGACGACTACGTGGGGACCGAGAAGCCTTTTTATTTAAGACACATGCGATACCCCGACGGCACCAAACCCCAAGCGCCTCGGTGCATCAACTGCGGCGGCGTTCCGAGAATGATTCACGAGCTGATCAAAGAAGAGAAGGCCGGAGCGAAGCACGAGTAGAAAATTTCCTGGAAATTTACCCCACGTCTTATGAACAAGGGGTGGGCGGAGGTACTATTACCCCGCCAACGTTGCTATAGCTCCAGACGTCAGCCCCGCAATTGATATGCATGCCTGTAAGCGTGAACACCTGGCCTACCACCACGGCTTGGACGGTGACGCCGGTTGTGTTTCTAAACTCCGGCAGGCTCACTGGATCGCAAGAGCCGCACGGCTGATAGCTCTGGCTTGTGCTGAAAAAACGCTCCTCGGCGAGCGCGGCGTTCTTCAGGTCATATTGTACCTGAGCGATGAAGCCTTGCCTGCGATAGGCGGCATACTGAGGAACAGCGATAGCGGCCAGAATACTGATGATCGCGATGACCACCAGTAGCTCGATCAGCGTAAAGCCCTTCTCTGTTGTCCAATCCATGTCGATCTTTCACGTCTGATATCACCGGTCCCTACGCTAATTGTTTACGCAGCCAATCAAAAAGGGGAAACGAGTTGTATCGTTTCCCCTTTAAGATTTGGCGTGGCTAGTTCCTTAGATACACAAGCCTAAACCAACCGCCGGGACAGTAGTGATCTGCCCAGTGGCGCTGGTATAGGTCCACGCATCGGCTGCACACTGAGCATGACTGCCGGTGATCGTGAAGGTGTTCGTCGCTGCGACCAGGGCTACAGTCGCGGTTACACCCAGCGACGCTGCGGTGACTCCGGTTATGGGCACCGTGCACGCGACGACTGCCGCTGCCGAGTTGCAAACCGTTGCCAGGTACGTCTGGGTTTGCGCCATGACAGACTCCTCGGCCGTAGCAATATTCCTCAAGTCGGAAACAACCTGAGCGGCAAACCCTCTACGCCTGTACGCGGCAAACTGCGGGATGGCGATCGCCGCCAAAATACCGATGATCGCGATGACCACCAGCAACTCGATGAGGGTAAAACCCCCTTCAGCCCTTAATCTTAGTCTATTCATAGAACTGACTCCTTTCTATTTTTCGAAGCGTTATTATTATCGACCCTTCTTCCGCCTCTCTTTACGCCCGCCGGACCCTTTTGCCGCCGTCACCTCCTTTATCCGTGATTTTAGGCGATCAGAGCGCTATGCCTGGCACGAGAGCAAAACCAGGGCCAGCTTTGAGGGGTGGTCAACGGCTGTTTTCCAAGGCGCCGATTTTTTGTCTGATGACGGGCACGTCATCGAAAAAGCCTTAAAAACTAGCAGGTTAAAAAAATCTTCGAGGCGAGTCTCTAATTCCTAGACGCTGCGATCGGACAAATTCCTGCGCGGTTTAACAGAAAACTCAATCCCATTAAGTAACAAAAAACGTTACTCTGCTGTCTCCTCGCTTCCTTCGGGCTGATTTTTAAGTCCAAGCATGCCATATTTTTCCAGCCTGTGCCTGAATGACCTATAATTTATCCCTAAAAGCTCCGCTGCTCTCTTTTGCACCCCATTGGTCTTTTTTAGGGCGCCGAGCAGCAGGCACTTCTCGTGCGTCGACAGTTCGTCGTCGAGCGAGATGCCCTTACTGAAGAATATATCCGCCCCGCCGGGCGCCGTCCGCTCGAACAGGCTCGCCTCCTCCCCGATCGGCACCCCGCGAATGTAGGGCGGCAGGTCCTCTTCGGTAACGATATTTTTACCGGTCACAGCGACCGCGCGCTCGATCAAGTTCTCCAGTTCGCGGATGTTGCCCGGATAGCCGTAGGTCATAAGCTCCATCAACGCCTCGCTGGAGATCTCTTCGACCTTTTTGCCCTGGAGGCGGCCGAACTTCTCCACGAAGTGATGGACCAGGGCGGGAATATCCTCTTTTCTGTTGCGTAGCGGAGGCAAGGTGATCTGAACCACATTGAGACGGTAGAAGAGATCCTCGCGAAAGCGCCCCTTTTCCATCTCCTGCCTCAACTCCTTGTTTGAAGCGGAGATCACGCGGACATCGACCTTGACCTGTTTGCTGCCGCCGACCGGGGTAAAGGTTTTCTCTTGCAGCACGCGGAGCAGTTTGACCTGAAGTTGCAGCGGCAGCTCGCCGACCTCGTCGAGAAAAATTGTTCCGCCGTCCGCTCGCTTGAACAGCCCCTCGTGATCGGACACGGCGCCGGTAAACGCGCCCCGAACGTGACCGAACAGCTCGCTCTCGATGAGATTCTCCGGGATGGCGCCGCAGTTGACGGCGACGAATGCTTCCTCTTTGCGGGGCCCGTTTGAGTGGATCGCCCGTGCAACCAGCTCTTTGCCGGTCCCGCTCTCGCCGGTGATGAGGACATTGGTCGTCGTAGCCGCAACTTTCTGCACCAGGCGGTATATATTCTCCACGCCGCCGCCCCGTCCGACCACGCCTTCGAAGCGAAAACCTGCCGGCGCCGCGCTCTCCGTTTCCGGCGACAGCTCATGCGCCTTGGCCTTGCGTATCTCGTCTTCGAGGCGGACCTTTTCCTCCAACCCTTTCTGCTTGGTCACGTCCTCGAAGATGCAGACGAAGCCGATCGGCTGCTCGGCGGGATATTTAAGCGGCGCCAGGGTGAGCCTCAGATGCGCGTTGCGCCGCTGCGGATCGATGAAGGGAAATTCGCTCACCACGACGCCCTTGGGCGCGAACAGGCCGTCGAAGTTGTAGTTAAGCCCCGGAAAGATGTCGGTGAGCTTTTTTCCCTTCACCGCTCCTTCGTGCAGCGCGGTCAACGCTTGCGCCCGGCTGTTGAAGTAGTTGATGTGCCCCTGGGTGTCCGTAATCGCCACCCCGCTGCCGACGCCTTGGATCAGCGCATCTTTGAGCGCCTCCAGGTCCAGATAGTCCTTCTGCGTCTCTTTCAGTAGCCTTTCCGCCTCGGCGCCCTTGCGCGCGAGAAAGCCGCTCAAGTAGGCGATGATAAAAAAGCCGGGCACGTTGAGGAGCAGGTCGGTAGCCAGCTGTCCCGCCGCCGAGAACCAGCTTCCAAAGTGATGGTGGTGGCTCCAGAGCAGCACCGCAGTGTAGCAGACGCTTGAGACCCCGGCCGTAATAAACGCTGCGCGAGAAAACAACAGTATTGCGCCGCTGACGATGGCCAGGTTATAGAGAAATGCAAACGGACTCTCGATGCCGCCCGTCAGCCAAACGATGACGGTGATGAGCAGGATGTCAAAGTCGACCTGGACGTGAGCGAAGCGGATCGGATCGCCGGCCCGGCGCAACAACAGCGCGGAAGCTATCGAAACGACGTAAGCGGCGATGAGCGGCAGCTGGAGCTGGCGGAAGAGGGCGAAATCGCCTCCCTTGGAGAGGTGGACGAGCGCAACCGCTCCCAAAAAAAACGACACGATGACTACCCTTAGAAAGAGCAGCCACTTGACCTTACCCAGAAGCTCTCTGTTTCCGTCGTTCAAAGCTTACGAGATCACAGCGCCTAGCTGGAATATCGGGAGGTACATCGAGATCACCAGGCCTCCCAGAATGACCCCCAACACGATCATAATCAGCGGCTCCATCAGCGCGGTGAGATTCGCCACCGCGTCATCCACCTCTTCCTCGTAGAACTCCGCCACTTTTTTAAGGAGAGAGTCGAGCGCGCCCGTGTTCTCGCCGACCGCCACCATCTGGCAAACCATTGGAGGAAAGACCTTGCTCTCCGCCAGCGGTTCCGCGATGGTTTTTCCCTGGCTGATGCTCACGCGGCATTTCATCACCGCTTGTTCTACGACCTTGTTTCCGGCCGTCTTCGCCGTGATCGCCAGGCCGTCGAGGATCGGCACGCCCGAGCTGAGCAACACCGACATATTCTGCGCAAACCGCGCCACCGCGACCTTACGGATCAGATCGCCCAGAACGGGAAGCCTCAGCGTGAGCCGGTCGATCATCAATCTTCCGTTATCCGTCTGGTAATACAATCGAATCCCGACTCCGGCCGCAATCACGATCCCAAAAACCACGAAAAAGTAGGCGCGAAACCAGTTGCTGACGTTGATGGTTATCTGCGTCGGGAGCGGCAGCGCCTTGCCCATACTGCCGTAAAGCTCGGCGAAAACCGGAATCACGTACAGCAGCAGGATCGTGACGACCGCCACCGCCACCACGATGATCGTGCAAGGATAAATCATGGCGCCTTTGACTTTGCGCTTGAGCTTCGCGGCCTTCTCGATAAAATGGGCGATGCGGTTTAAGATCGTGTTCAAGACGCCGCCAACCTCGCCCGCCGCCACCATGTTCACGTACAGGTCGTCGAATGCCTTGGGGTGCTTCCTCAGCGATTCGGCCAGGGTTGCGCCCCCCTCGACATCCTGCTTGATCGCCCGGATGGTGTTCCTGAAAGTCTTGTTCTCGGTTTGCTGGGTAAGAATATCCAGGCCTTGAACGATCGGCAGGCCGGCATCGATCATGGTGGCGAACTGCCGCGTAAAGATCATCACGTCGCGCGGTTTGATCGTTTCGCGAAAGCCCGGAATCGTGATCTCACGCTCCAGCCCCTTCCCTTTCTCCCTCACTCTTGCCGGGATGGGCTGAATGCGTTGACTTCTCAGGCGGGCGAATACGGTCTGCGCGTTCTGCGCCTCCATTTCGCCTTTCAGGGTTTTTCCCTGCGCCGTCTTTCCTTCCCAGACAAAAACCGCCATTTTTATCCCCCCGGTTAATGAACCGACCGTCGAACCGTCATGCGACCTTCCGCTACGCTCCGCCGTCTACGTCCCAAGCGAAAAAACCGATCCGAGTCCTCGATCCGAATCCGTGACGCGAACTGTTTCCTCGATGGTCGTGAGTCCCTCGCGAACTTTTTTGATGGCGCCCATTCGAAGCGTGCTCATTCCCCAATTCACCGCATGGCGCTTCAGATCGGCGGCCGAAGCATCCTGCAGGATCATCTCCTTGAGCGCCTCATGCATCGGCATCACCTCATAGATGGCAATCCGCCCTTTGTATCCCGTCTGACTGCAGACCGGGCACCCCTTTCCCCGAAAGGTGGCAAACCCGCCCGCTACTTCCGCCGCGTCCACGCCGATATTGAGCAGCGCCTCCGGGCTCACCTCGGCCGGCGCTTTGCAGTTTGTGCAAATTTTGCGCACCAATCTTTGAGCCACAATCAGATTGATCGAAGAGGTCAACAAAAAAGACTCCAGCCCCATGTTGATCAGACGGTCCACGGTGGACGGGGCGTCGTTGGTATGAAGCGTGCTCAAGACCAGGTGGCCGGTCAGCGCGGCCTTGACGGCAATCTGCGCCGTCTCGAGATCGCGGATCTCGCCGACCATGATGATGTCGGGGTCCTGACGGAGAAACGACCGGAGACAGCTCGCGAAGTTGAGGCCGATCTCGTCGCGCACCTGCACCTGATTAATTCCCATGAGGCTGTACTCCACGGGGTCCTCGGCGGTGGAGATGTTTACGTCCGGCTTGTTTAAATCCGACAGGGCCGAATAGAGCGTCGTCGACTTGCCGCTCCCCGTCGGGCCGGTGATCAGAATCATCCCGTAGGGTTTGTAGATCGCTTCCTTAAAGTCCTTGAGATTTTGCTCGTCGAAGCCGAGCTTGGACATGTCCAATTGCAGGTTCGACTTATCCAACAACCGCATGACCACTTTTTCGCCGAACAGCGTCGGCAGCACGGAAACTCGAATGTCCAGCTCCTGACCGCGGGCGCTTTTGAGCTTGATGCGCCCGTCTTGCGCAAGCCGGCGCTCGGCGATGTCGAGACTGGCCATCACTTTGATGCGCGAGACCATCGCGTTTTTCAATCGCTGGGGCGGAGTCATGATCTCGTGCAGCACGCCGTCGACGCGGAACCGGATGCGAAACACCCTCTCGTAAGGCTCGAAGTGGATATCGCTGGCGCCCCGTTTGGCCGCATCGGAAAGGACGGCGTTGACCAGAGTGACGACCGGCGCCTCCTGCGTAGCCCGCTCCAGGTCCTGGAGGCTGATCTCCTCTTCCGCCTGGACGATCTCCATCTCGGTTTCGCCAAACTTCTTGAGAACCTCGTCGTAGCTGACGCTGCCATAGCGCTTCTCCAGAACTTTTTTGATCTCCGAGGAGGAGGCGAGCACCGCTCTGACCCCATAGCCGGTGATGAATTGAACTTCGTTGATCGCGATCAGATTGGTGGGGTCCGCCATCGCTACGGTGAGCGTGGAGCCGAGCAGCTTTACCGGCACAATGGCATGCTTCTGGATAAGCTCAGCCGGCACCAGGTTGAAAACGGTCTCCGAGAGATCGGCGGCTTCGAGTGAGACCCTCTCGATGCTGAATTGGCTGGCGAGAAATTCGGTAAGCCGGTCCTCGGTCGTAAACCCCAGCCGCACCAACTCCTGAATAACGTTGGAGCTGTTGTGCTTCTCTACCTCCAGCGCCTTGTTCAGTTGCTCGCGGGTGACGACACCCCCCCGGACCAACAGCTCACCTAGGCGAGGTTCCATAACTAATTACCAGGCGGTCAAACTATTATTATCCTAGAAATGACTTTTATTGTCAATTTTGGCCACTTTACGGGTTTAGCGGCGGAATTGCCAACTTTTGGAACCGGGTGGGCGTAGAGCTATCCGCGGCTGCCTGACCGGTCTTGGAGAGCTGCCTGAGCCGCGGCTAATTTGGCAATGGGGACGCGGTATGCGGAGCAGCTTACATAATCTAAGCCGACTCGATGGCAGAAGGCGACAGACTTGGGATCGCCGCCATGCTCACCGCAGATGCCGACTTCAAGACCTTTTCTCGTCCGCCGCCCCTTCTCCACCCCGATTCGCATCAGCGCGCCGACGCCCTCCTCGTCGATGGTAACAAAAGGATCTTCGGAGAATATCCCCTGGACGACGTAACCGGGCAGGAACTTCCCCGCGTCGTCGCGCGACAGACCGAGGCAGGTTTGGGTCAGATCATTCGTGCCAAAGGAGAAAAATTCCGCTTCCTCGGCAATCTCGTCGGCCAGCAAACAGGCGCGCGGCAGCTCGATCATGGTCCCGATAAGGTAGCGGACCTTGACGCCGTAGGCCTTCATGACCTCCTGGGCAACTTTTTCCACGATCTCGCGCTGCAGATGAAACTCCTGACGAGAGCCGACCAATGGGATCATGACCTCCGGAAACGGATTCTTCCCCTCGCGCCTGAGCTCGCAGGCGGCTTCGAAAATCGCCCGCGCCTGCATCTCGGTGATCTCCGGATAGCTGATGCTGAGACGACAGCCGCGATGGCCCAGCATGGGGTTGAACTCGTGCAGCACCTCCACTTTGCTCCTTAATTCCTCTACCGGCACCTTCATCGTATCGGCGAGTTCCACGATCTCTTGATCGGTCTTGGGCAGAAATTCATGCAGCGGGGGATCCAGCGTGCGGATCGTCACTGGCAGGCTGCCCATGATATCCAAAATAGCTTTGAAGTCTTCCCGTTGCATCGGCAACAGCTTCGCCAGCGCTTGACGATGGCCCGTCGCATCTTCCGCCAGGATCATCTCCTGCACGGCGCGAATCCGATCGCCGCCGAAAAACATATGCTCCGTGCGGCAGAGACCTATCCCCTCCGTGCCGAACGCCATCGCCACCTTCGCCTGATCCGGCTGGTCGGTGTTGGTCCGGACGCCGAGCTTGCGCGCGCCGTCGGCCCACTTCATGAGCTTTGAGAACTGTTGATAAACGCGCGACTCCTTCGGCGCCAGCGTTTTGGCTAAAAGAACCTGGAGCACTTCGGAGGGAAGAGTGGCGATCTCCCCTTGCATCACCTCTCCGGTGCTGCCGTCGACGGAGATCCAATCCCCCTCTTTTAAAATCGTATCCGCGACGCGCATCTCCCGCTTGGCGTAGTCGATGCCGATCGCCTCACAGCCCGCCACGCAGACCTTTCCCATCTGGCGCGCCACCAGCGCCGCATGCGAGGTCATGCCGCCGCGGGCGGTGAGAATTCCCTGAGCCGCGTCCATGCCGCGGATATCTTCCGGACTGGTCTCCATGCGGCAGAGAATCACCCGCTCGCCTCGCTTCTTCCAGGCCTCCGCGTCTGCAGCGTGAAAAACCACGCGGCCGGTCGCCGCGCCGGGACCGGCCGGGAGACCTTTCGCGAGCAACCGTCCCTCGCGCGTGGCCTTCGCTTTATCGGCATGGTCGAAGATCGGCCGCAGCAATTGGTTGAGCTGGTCCGGCTCGATGCGCCGCAACGCCTGCTCCTTGGTGATAATCTTCTCTTCCACCATATCGACGGCGATCCTGACCGCGGCGAACCCCGTGCGCTTGGCCGTTCGCGTCTGCAACATCCACAGCTTGTCGTCCTCGATGGTAAACTCGATATCCTGCATCTCATTGTAGCGGCGCTCGAGCAGGCCGCAGATCCGCTCCAGCGCCCGGTGGCATTTAGGCATGACCTGCTGCAATTCGGCCATCGGCCGCGGCGTGCGGATGCCGGCCACGACGTCCTCGCCCTGCGCGTTGACTAAAAACTCGCCGTAGAAACGCTTTTCGCCGGTGGCGGGATCGCGAGTGAAGGCCACGCCGGTGGCGCAATTCTCCCCCATGTTGCCGAACACCATCGCCTGGACGTTGACCGCGGTGCCCCAGGCGTGGGGGATATGGTAGAGTTCCCGGTACGCGATCGCGCGGTCGTTGTTCCACGAACCGAACACCGCCCCGACGGCTCCCCAGAGCTGCTCGTTGGGATCGTCGGGAAAATCTTTTCCCAGCCGCTGTTTAATCTCCGCCTTGTACTCCCGCACCAGCGCCTTGAGATCGTCCGCGCTGAGTTCGGTGTCGAACCGAACGCCGCGCGCCGCCTTTTTTCGCTCTAAAATAATCTCGAACGGATCGCGCTCCTCTTTGCCGTTCGGTTTAAGCCCCATCACCACGTCGCCGTACATCTGAACAAAGCGGCGATAGGAGTCGTAGGCGAAGCGCGCGTTCTGAGTGCGCCGGATGAGACCCTGCACGGTCTCGTCGTTCAATCCCAGGTTCAGCACGGTGTCCATCATCCCCGGCATCGACTCGCGCGCTCCGGAGCGCACCGAGACAAGCAGCGGATCCGCCGCATCCCCGAATTTTCTCCCGATGCTCCGCTCCACGCGCGCGAGCGCTTTCGCCGCCTCCGGTTCCAGCCCTTTGGGATAACGCCGCTGGTGGAAATAATAGTAGGCGCAGACTTCGGTCGTGATCGTGAAGCCCGGCGGGACCGGAACGCCGATCCGCGTCATCTCATGCAGTCCGGCGCCCTTGCCGCCCAGCAGGTCGCGCATCGCCGCTCTCCCTTCCGCCTTGCCTCCGCCGAAGAAATAAACATATTTTTGTCGCGCCATTTCTCGTCTCCTCATCGGCCCCCCCCATTACGAACTCCAAAGAGCTTTTTCATGGCTACCAGGAAAACCGACTCTACGGAAGTAGATAAGCCTCCAGGAAAGGCGCCGACTTCAACTCCCTGCCGATCTGAAACTGCAAGAACCGCAGCAAGGCAAGATGACTCTCGCCAAGAGCTTCCAACGGGAAGGAATCGCCATCCGGCGGCACGCCCCGCGCTTGCTGCAGCGCGGCGATGGCGCCGAGCGCTCCACGCGAGAGCGGCAGCACCTCTTTTCTGAACGCCGCGCAACCCTCGCACAAGATTCCGCCGTCGCGCAGGCTAAAGCGCCATGCGCCGCTCCGATGCTCCCGCCAGCCCATTCCGCAGCGACGGCATTGGCCCAAATGGGGCTGATAACCCGCGAGGGCCAGAAGTTTAAGCTCAAAAAAAGTCAACGAGAGGAGCGAACTCCCATGCTCGTCGAGCCGGCTCAAGCCGTTTGTCAGATGAGTAAAGATGGCGCGGTTTTCGTCGCGCTCGCCCACAAGCCCATCCGTGATCTCCATGAAATACGAAGCATGGGCAATCCGGTCCAGATGGGCGGTAAGCGATTTGAAGACCCGGACCAGATCACAAGCGTGGATGAAGGCCAACGAAGCGTTGGCGCGCTCCTGGAAACGGAGCCTGACGAGCGAAAACGGTTCGAGCGAGTTGACAAAGCGCCGGCGCGAGCGCTTGGCGCCCTTGGCGATGCCGGTAACTTTGCCGTGCAATTCGGTGAAAAAAGAGACAATCTTGTCGGACTCTCCGTAAGGCCGGGAGCGGAGCACCACCGCAGGAGTCACAACGAAGGAAGGCATAAGCGCCTCCCGGAGCCTTAGCATTTTTCGCGCAATCGCGCAATTCGCTGGAAAATCAAGAAGTTCGCGAACCCTCTACCTTGACACGAGAGCATCGGGTGATTAGGTTACTCACGCTCTACATTAAGGTGAAAAAAATGGACGACGGGTGGAAGAAAGCAAACGGCGAAGACCAAGAAGAAACAGAGAGCGCGGCAGGCGCGGAACCTGGTTCGCCAAGCGCGCCGGGAACGGAGACGGGCGGTCAGATCGTTGAAGCGGAGAAGTTGCGCGAGCAGCTTTTAGCCAAAGAGTTCGAGGCGAAAGAAAATTACGATCGCCTGCTGCGCCTGGCGGCGGAGTTTGAAAACTTCAAGAAGCGCGCCGCACGGGAAAAAACCGACGCGATCCGTTATGCGAACGAGAGCCTGCTGAAAGATCTGCTGCCGATCTTGGACAACCTCGAGCGCGCGCTCGAACACGCCAAAGGCGGCGGCAATGGAAACCCCCTGCTCGACGGCATCGAGCTGGTGCTCAAAAGTTTTCTCGAACTCCTGGAAAAACACGGCGTAACCCAGATCTCCGCTGTCGGAGAGCTTTTCGACCCGGGAAAACACGATGCCCTCGCCCAGATAGAAACGAGCGAGCACCGCCCCAACACCGTTGTCGAGCAACATTCCAAAGGTTATCATCTGCCCGGCCGCCTGCTCAGGCCGGCGCAGGTGACCGTAGCCAAGCTGCCGCAAAATCAAGAGAAAAGAAAGGAAGCGGCGGAGGTTGAAAACGAAGAGGCGGATGATTAAATACCCCGTGCCGTCAGCGGACGGCTTAATCGAGGAGAACTAAAAATGCCAAAAGTTATCGGGATCGATCTGGGAACCACCAACTCCTGCGTCGCAATTATGGAAGGGGGCGACCCGGTCGTCATCGCCAATTCCGAAGGTAGCCGCACGACACCGTCGGTGGTCGCGTTTTCCGAAAGCGGCGAGCGGCTGGCGGGGCAGATCGCCAGAAGGCAGGCCATCACCAATCCGGAAAACACCATCTCCGCCGTAAAGCGCCTGATCGGCCGGCGCTACGAAGATCCGCTGGTCCAGAAGGCGATGAAGGTGCTCCCTTATAAGATCGTGCGCGCGGACAACGGCGACGCCTGGGTGGAGATCCGCGGCAAGAGCTACAGCCCAGCGGAGATATCCGCGTTCATCTTGCAGAAGATGAAGCAGACCGCCGAGGATTATCTGGGAGAAAAAGTCGGCGAGGCGGTCATCACCGTGCCCGCTTATTTCAACGACAGCCAGCGGCAAGCGACCAAAGATGCCGGGCGGATCGCCGGCCTGAACGTGCTCAGGATCATCAACGAGCCCACGGCCGCTTCGCTGGCTTACGGCCTGGACAAGAAAAAGGACGAGAAGATCGCCGTGTTCGATCTCGGCGGCGGCACGTTCGACATTTCGATCCTCGAATTGGGCGAGGGAGTTTTCGAAGTCAAATCGACCAACGGCGACACCTTCCTCGGCGGCGAGGATTTCGACCAGCGGCTGATCGACTATCTGGCCGACGAGTTTAAAAAGGACCAGGGCATCGACCTGCGCAATGACCGCATGGCGCTCCAGCGCTTAAAAGAGGCCGCGGAGAAAGCCAAGTGCGAGCTTTCCTCATCGATGGAGACCGATATCAATCTGCCGTTTATCACCGCCGACCAGAACGGCCCTAAGCATCTCAACATGAAACTCACGCGCTCCAAGCTCGAAGCCCTGTGCGCCGACCTGATCGAGCGGACCGAAGGGCCCTGCCGCCAGGCGCTGAAAGACGCCGGGCTGACGCCGAGCGATATTGATGAAGTGGTTTTGGTCGGCGGCATGACGCGGATGCCGTCGGTCCAGGAGCGGGTGAAAAAAATCTTCGGCAAGGAGCCGCACAAGGGCGTTAACCCCGACGAAGTCGTCGCCGTAGGCGCGGGCATTCAAGCGGCGGTGCTCAAGGGAGAGGTGAAAGATGTTTTGCTGCTCGACGTGACGCCGCTCTCGCTCGGCATCGAGACCTTGGGAGGCGTCTTTACCAAGCTGATCGAGCGCAACACGACGATCCCGACCCGCAAGAGCCAGGTTTTTTCCACCGCCCAGGACAATCAGGCGGCCGTCTCGATCCGCGTTTTTCAGGGGGAGCGCGAGATGGCCGCCGGCAACAAGCTGCTGGGACAATTCGATCTTGTCGGGATTCCGCCGGCGCCGCGGGGCATGCCTCAAGTCGAGGTGACATTCGATATCGACGCCAACGGCATCGTGCACGTGTCGGCGAAAGATCTGGGGACTCAGAAAGAGCAGTCGATCCGGATCACGGCGTCGAGCGGCTTAAACGAGGAAGAGATCAAGCAGATGGTCAAAGACGCCGAGGCCCACGCTTCCGAGGACAAGAAGCGGAAAGAGCTGGCCGAGGCGCGCAACCAGCTCGACTCGCTGATCTATTCCACGGAGAAGTCGCTTAAAGAATACGGCGGCGAGCTGGAAGCCGGCGTCAAGGAAAACCTCGAGGGCGCGCTGGAAAAGGCCAAGAAGGCGCTCGAAGGCGACGATGCGCAGGCGATGCGCTCGGCGGTCGAGGAGTTAAACAGCTCTTCGCACAAACTCGCCGAGGCGATCTACGCCAAAGCTTCGAAGCAGCAGGCCTCGGCGCAACCGTCCGGCGATGGCAAGCCGGGGCAAACCGCGGACGGCGACGGCAAGAAGAAAAAAGAGGATGTGGTCGATGCGGACTTCGAGGAGGTTAAGGACTGAGAGAGCTGAAAAATTGCGCCTTGCTTAATGTCCGTCAAGGGAAGGCCCCTGGTCCCCCATGCGTTGCGTTGAGGACGGGGGCTTTTTCGTTATATAAACTGACATCGGGTTGAGGTTCACGCTTGAACGGAAAGAAAGACTACTACGAGCTGCTGGGCGTGAGTCGCAGCGCCAACGAGGAGGAGATCAAGAAGGCTTACCGCAAGCTGGCGCTCAAGCACCACCCGGACCGCAACCCCGGAGACAGACAGGCCGAGGAAAAATTCAAGGAGATATCGGAGGCGTACCAGGTCCTGGCGGACGCGGAGAAACGCGCCCAATACGATCAGTACGGCCACGCGGCGTTCGGCGATGGCGGGCCGTTCCGCGGCGGCTTCGATTTTACCGGCGGCTTTGAAGACATCTTTGGCGATATTTTCGGCGAGTTCTTCGGCGCCGGAACCGGCCGCCGGCGCGGACGGGCGCGCGGCGACGATCTCCGCTACAACCTGACGATCGGTTTCGAAGAGGCCGCCTTCGGCGCGGACAAAAAGATCAAAATCCCCCGCCAGGCGCCGTGTGAAGCCTGCCACGGGAGCGGCTGCAAGCCGGGCGCCGCGCCGCGAACTTGCTCCACGTGCCACGGCCGGGGACAGGTAAGCTTTCAGCAGGGCTTTTTCACCGTCTCGCGCACCTGCACCCAGTGTCACGGCCAGGGAACCACGATCGCCGACCCGTGCGGGTTGTGCGGCGGCGCGGGCCGCCTGCGCAAGCTACATACCCTGAGTGTCAAGATACCGGCGGGAGTCGATGCCGGCTCGCGGCTGAAACTTCGAGGCGAAGGCGAGAGCGGTCCCGCGGGAGGGCCGGCCGGCGATCTTTACGTCGTCATCGAGGTGGAACCCCACCCGCTGTTTGTGCGGGACGGCCTCGACATCATCTGCGAGGTGCCGATCAGCTTCGTGCAGGCCGCGCTCAGCGCCGAGATCGACGTCCCGACGCTCGAAGGAAAAGTCAAAATGAAAATTCCGACCGCCACGCAATCGGGAAAGGTTTTCCGCTTGAAGGGCAAAGGGGTCCGCGACGTCCAGGGCTACCACCAGGGAGACCAACTGGTGCGAATCTCGGTGGAGACGCCGACGCACTTGACCGCGCGGCAGAAGGAGTTGCTCAAGGAATTCGCCGCCCTTGGAGGAGAGGAAGTTCACCCCCTCTCGAAAGGTTTTTTTGACAAGGTCAAGCAGCTATTCGGCTAAGCGCGCGCCGTTTCGTGAACCTCCCCCGTTTCTCGGCGCCCCGATGAGGTTCCGCTTCGTGTTCCGACCCCGAAGATTTTTATTGACGAGCGCCACCAGTGTGATTAACTACGCTAGACGAGGGGCCAATAGCCATGACTGAAGCCCAGTGGAACCTGGAAGGGCAAGAGACCAAGGAAGCGCAAGTGGAGATCCCCGATCTCCTGCCGCTGCTGCCGATCCGCGACATCGTCATCTATCCCTACATGATGCTGCCGCTGTTCGTCGGCCGGGACATGTCGATTCGCGCGGTGGAGGAGTCCCTCTCGCGCCAGCGGCTGATCTTTCTCGTGGCGCAGAAGAACTCGGCGGAGGACAACCCCGTGCCTAACGATATCTATCGCGTCGGCACCGTCGCCTCCATCATGCGCGTGCTCAAGCTGGCCGACGGCCGCGTCAAGATTCTCGTCCAGGGGCTGTCGAAGGGCGAACTGGAGAGCTATGTCCGCGAACAGCCGTTCTTCGAGGTCAAAATTCGCAAGGTCACCGAGATCGCGTCGTCGGAGGTGTCGATCGAGGTCGAAGCCTTGATGCGCAACGTCAAGGAGAAGATCGAGCAAATCCTCAACCTCAAGAACCTGCCGCCCGAGATCGTGATGGTCACCGACAACATCAGCGATCCCGGCGTGCTCGCCGACCTGGTCGCCTCCAATCTCCGCCTGAAGATCGAAGAGAGCCAGGCGATCCTGGAGATCTTCGATCCGGTGGCGCGCCTAAAAAAAGTGAACGAGCTGCTTAGCCGCGAGCTTGAGCTCTCAACCGTGCAGGCGCGCATCCAGAACCAGGCCAAGGAGGAGATGAGCAAGACGCAGCGGGATTATTTCCTCCGCGAGCAGCTCAAGCAGATCCAGCAGGAGCTCGGCGAAGGGGATGAGCGGGCGGAAGAGGTCAAGGAGATCAAGAAACAGATCGAGAAAGCCAAAATGCCGGGGGAGGTCAAGCGGGAGGCCGACAAGCAGCTCAAGCGCCTGGAGCAGATGCACCCGGAATCTTCGGAGGCCTCCCTGGTGCGGACCTATCTCGACTGGCTGGTCGATCTCCCCTGGAGCAAGCGGACTAAAGACAACCTCAATATCAAGAAAGCGAAGTTGGTCCTCGACGAGGACCATTACAATCTGGAGAAGATCAAGGAGCGGATCCTCGAGTATCTCGCGGTCAACAAGCTAAAACGCAAGATCAAGGGGCCGATCCTCTGCTTCGTCGGACCGCCGGGAGTCGGCAAGACCTCGCTCGGAAAGTCGATCGCGCGCGCGCTCAGAAGGGGCTTCGTGCGCATCTCCCTTGGGGGCATCCGCGACGAGGCGGAGATCCGCGGCCACCGGCGCACCTACGTCGGCGCGCTGCCCGGAAGAATCATCCAGGGCATCAAGCAGGCCGGCTCCAACAACCCGGTTTTCATGCTCGATGAGATCGATAAAGTGGGAACCGATTTTCGCGGCGATCCTTCGGCCGCGCTGCTCGAGGTCCTCGACCCGGAGCAGAATAACGCCTTCAGCGACCACTATCTGAATCTGCCGTTCGATCTTTCCAATGTCCTGTTTATCTGCACCGCCAATTTGCTGGACCCGGTGCCGCCGGCGCTGGCCGATCGTATGGAGGTACTCCAACTTTCCGGCTACACCAACGAGGAGAAGCTGGAGATCGCCCGCAAGTTCCTCGTTCCCAGGCAACTCAGCGACAACGGGATCTCGGAGAAATATCTGGAGCTCTCCGACGATGCGGTTCTGCGGATCATCGCTCAATACACCAAAGAGGCGGGGCTTAGAAACGTCGAGCGGGAGATCGCCTCGATCTGTCGCAAGGTGGCGCGCCGGATCGCGGAGGGCAAAAAAGAGCTCACGCGCGTGACCCGCGCCAATCTCCATCTGTTCCTGGGCCCGCCGAAGTTCCTTCCCGAAACCGAGCAGGAGCAGCACGAGATCGGCGTCGCCACCGGTTTGGCGTGGACCAGCGCGGGCGGCGAGGTGCTCTATGTCGAAGCGTCGCTCTCCAAGGGTCGAGGAAATCTCACCCTGACAGGTCAACTGGGCGACGTGATGAAGGAATCCGCCCAGGCGGCGGTCAGCTATGCCCGCTCCCAGGCGAAACAACTCGGCATTGAGGAAGACTTCTATCAGAAGCTCGATATCCACATCCACGTGCCCGCCGGCGCCATTCCCAAAGACGGCCCTTCGGCCGGCATCACGATGGCGACGGCGTTGATCTCGGCGCTGACGAAACGGCCGGTGAGTCGAGACGTCGCCATGACTGGCGAGATCACGCTGCGCGGCCACGTCTTGCCCGTAGGCGGTCTTAAAGAAAAAACGCTGGCGGCGTTCCGCGCCGGCGTCAAGACCATCGTCATCCCCGAGCGCTGCGAGAAAGACCTGGAGGAAATTCCCAAGCACCTCCGCCGCAAACTCAAGCTGATCGTGGCCAAAAACATGGGAGATGTCCTCAACGCGGCCCTGCTTCCCAAGGAGGCTCGACGGCCGTCCGCCGCTCTGAGCGCCGCGAAAAAACCACTTCACGGGAGAGGGCCCAAGCGGAAAGAGAAGCCGCTTGAGAAGGTTGGCCGGGTAGGCGTCGTGCCGCTCCGGGCGTAGATGAAATTAAGCAAAGTAGGGGAATTCGGCCTGATCGAAAGAATCAGCCGGGCCGCCCCCAAAGGCCGCGGCGTGCGCGTCGGGATCGGCGACGATGCGGCATGGCTGGACTCCAAGAACGAAAATCTCCTCCTCACCACCGATCTCCTCATCGAAGGAGTTCACTTCGACCTCAGTTGGACTTCGTTCTACGCGCTCGGCTACAAGACACTCGCCGTGAACTTGAGCGACATCGCCGCGATGGGGGGCCGCCCCGCGTATCTCACCCTCTCTCTGGCCGTCCCGGTTGACTTTAGAGTCGAGGATGTAGAAGAATTTTACCGTGGGATTTTAAAGCTCGCCTCCCGAAACGGGGTGTCGCTCGTGGGAGGAGATACGAGCCGGGCCGACCGTCTGTATATCAGCGCCGCCCTGATCGGCCGCTGTCCGTGGGCGCCGGTCACGCGCGGCGGCGCCAAGCCGGGCGATGATATCTACGTCACCGGAACTTTAGGGGACTCCGCGCTGGGACTTGATTGCCTCAGAAAGAAAGACCGAAAACGAAGTAAGAAGGCTGCCGAATATCTCATCTCGCGCCACCGGTTCCCGACCGCCCGGCTGGAGGCGGGAGCACTCCTGGCGCGGGAAAGACTGGCGCGGGCGATGATCGACGTGAGCGACGGCTTGGTGCAGGATCTGTCCCATATCTGTAAAGCCAGCCGCGTTGGTGCGGTGATTTGGGAGGAAAGCGTGCCGCTTTCTCCAGCTTATAGAAGTCTCGCCGCGCGGCGCGGCACGCGCTACGCTTTAACCGGCGGCGAGGACTACGAGCTGCTGTTCTGCGCTCGACCAAGAGACCGAGGCCGCCTGGAAAAAATCAAAGGCCGGTTGGGAGTCCCGATCGCGCGCATCGGCCGATGCCTGCGTGACAGTCAAGGCGTAAAAGTCATCGACCGTTTTGGCAAGCCGCTCTCTTATCCGGTGACGGGCCACGACCATTTTAGGGTAAGCTAACCGCTTGGTTTATTGAGGCTGAAGCATGACACCGTGCCGATCGAGGGGGCGAGTCACGACGGGCGAGGGCACCGAACGCGAAGGTTGCCTAAAGGTAGTGCCCTATTGCCCTCGACCGGAGGGGCTCGTCCCCGAGAACGCGAATACTCCGACCTAGTCTGTAATCTACCTTACGCAAGCAACCCTCCGTCGAAACGACAGGAAACCCGGACATGGACGCTGACTTGCTGGCACAACTGCTAGAGAGGGTTCGGCAGGGCAGGGTCTCGGTGAAGCGGGCGCTCGATCGCCTGCGCCATCTTCCCTTCGAAGATCTGGGCTTCGCCAAGGTGGATCACCACCGCTCGCTCCGTCAGGGATTTCCTGAAGTCATCATGGGCCAGGGAAAAAGCGCGGCGGACATCGCCGCCATCGCCCGCACAATGCGCCGGCGGCGCGCCAACGTGTTGATTACCCGCCTTTCCTCCGAAAAGATGGCTCAGATGAAAAAATCCCTGAGAGGCTTTCGCTACCATCCGCGAGCCGGGGCCGCCACCTGGAGCCGAGGGAACATCCGAATACGCGGTCGCGGAACGATCCTGGTCGTTTGCGCCGGCACCTCGGACATTCACGTCGCCGAGGAGGCCGCGCTCACGGCGGAGATGACGGGCAATCGGGTAGAGCGGCTCTACGACGTCGGTGTGGCGGGGTTGCACCGGTTATTGGATAACCGCGCCAAACTATTTTCCGCCGCAGTGTTGATCGTCGTGGCGGGCATGGAAGGGGCGCTGCCGAGTGTGGTGGCCGGCCTGGTCGACAAACCGGTTATCGCGGTGCCGACCAGCGTGGGCTACGGCGCAAGTTTCCACGGCCTAGCCGCGCTTTTAGGCATGCTCAATTCCTGCGCCGCGGGAGTGATCGTGGTCAATATCGACAACGGCTTCGGGGCGGGCTTTGCAGCGAGCCTCATCAATCGGGTATAAGTAGCATACCATGCAGTGCTCCCACTGTGGCCGAGAGGTGAGCGAGACACGGCATACTCAGAAGGGATACCGCTTGGATTACTATGTCCTCCACACCGGACACGCCGAGAGGGTCTTTATCAAGAACCCCAAGGACGACCTGGTTACGCTCCACTACCTCAAGCTCAGCCAACCCGTGGATATTCTAAGCTGCGCTCAATGCTACGAGAGACCCGAGATCAGAAAACGCCTGGATGACGACTTTGACGGGCTCCGGTCTATCTTGGATGCGGAGCCGGTGAAAAATCGGGGGGAGAATCAGCTCGAGAACTGCCATGGCTAACGATCAAAGATACCGCACCTTCAATCGCTCGTCGGACCTCGCCGTCAAGATCTTCGGCAAGACTCAAGCCGAGCTTTTCGCCAACTCCGCCTTCGCCCTCTTCGACATCATGACGGACGTGAAAACGATCGACCTCCACGATCATCTCCCCCTCGAAGTGGAAGGAGCGGACCGCGACGACCTGATGGTCAATTGGATGCGCGAGCTGCTCTACCTCTATCAGGGGAGCGGCTATCTGTTGAAGGAATTCCAGGTCCACGAGGTGAAGGACAACTACATCCGCGGCGAGGTGCGCGGCGAGAAATTCGACCCCGACCGCCACGAGATCCAGCGTGAGATTCGCGCCGTCGTCCCGCACCACGGCCGGATGGAGAAGACCGGCGATCGATGGACGGCTCAAGTAGTGTTGGAACTCTAAAAGCGCTATGACGCAGCCAACTGCAACCGAGTACGAAGGCACGGCCTTGGTGGCCGATCCGATTCATCGCTACATCCAGTTCACCGTGCCGGTGACCAAGGGGGAGGTGACGGAGAAGCACATCATCGACTCACCCTGGATGCAACGACTCCGCTATATCTACCAGCTCCAGGGCGCCCGTTGGGTCTACCCCTCGGCGGAACACAGCCGCTTCCAGCATTCCGTCGGCGCGATGCATCTGGCCGGCGAGTTCGCCAAGCACCTCTATCCCTCGCTCCGCCAGGTGTTGGGGAGCGAATGTCCCTCGCTCCCGTTGGTCGAAGCCTACATGCGGATCACCGGCCTGCTCCACGACGTGGGTCACGGGCCGTTCGGCCATTTCTTCGATGACAACTTTTTGATCGACTTCAAGATCACCCACGAGGACCTGGGCCAGGCAATCATCCAAAAACATCTCGGCGAGTTAATCGAGCAACTGCGGCGCAGCCCCAGCGGCCCGTTTGCCTCGGGCGAAGAGCTTAAGCCGGAAGAGATCGCCTTTCCGATCAAGAAAGACGGCAAGGAAGACCAGCAGAAGCCCCGCTGGGTGAGGCTCCTTCAGCCGCTGACCAACGGCATCTTCACCTTCGACAATCTCGACTACGTGTCGCGCGACTCCTACATGTGCGGCGTGGCGGTCGGCCCGATCGACCGCGAGCGGCTGATCCACTACACTTTTTTCTCGCCCAAAGGGCTCACGCTGCACAAGGCGGGAAACGCCGCGCTCACCATGTTCCTCAACACGCGGCTCTATCTTTACACCAACGTCTACTACCACCGCACGACGCGGGCCATCGACCTCCACCTGCGCGAGCTGTTTCCCGAAACGATGAAGCTCATCTTTCCCGGCAACCCGCTGGAGCACATGGAACAGTATCTGCGCCTGACCGATTGGTCGCTGCTCGAAGAGGTCGCCCGCTGGCGGCGCGGCAACGCGCACGTCGAGCTGGCGCGCGAGTGGGGCAGGATCTGCGACCGGGACATCAAATGGAAAATGGCTTACGATCGCACGCTGTCGCTGAACGAGCTGCGCTACGGCACGGCGCTGGTCCAGGACTCCGACTGGGAGAAGCGCATCCGCGCGGCGCTGCCGGCCTCGGCCGCCGATCTGGTTTTCCGCGTCGATACGGCGACGCAGGACCCGCGCCCGGAAAACCCCTTCGCCATGGGCAAGAAGCAGATCCACATCTACGACCCGTCGACGGGCGAGATCACCAAAGAATCCCTCTCCGAGCTGTTTGAGTTCATCCCTTCCAAGGTCGTCCAGTACCGGGTCTTCGCCCTCGACCACGAAAACGACCAACTGCTGGCGGAAGTCGCCGAAGCGGCGCTCAAAGGCGCCGCCCCGGCGGTGACAACGAGCGTGTGACAGGTGTACGCCGTTTCGAAAGCTCAAGCCCCATGGCAAAAATCCCCATCGTAGATCTCAACGCCCAGTATCAAAATATCCGCGACGAACTCCGTCGCGCGATTGACGGCGTGCTGGAATCGCAGCGGTTTATCCTGGGGGTCGAGGTCGAGCGGTTTGAAAAAGAAGCGGCGGCCTTTCTCGGTTGCCGCGACGCGATCGGCGTCGCCTCGGGCAGCGACGCGCTCCTGCTCGCGCTCATGGCGCTCGGCATCGGCCCTCGCGACGGAGTTTTGGTTCCGACTTTCACCTTCTTCGCCACGGCATCCGCCGTTGCGCATCTGGGCGCAACGCCTGTGTTCGTCGATATTGAGCCTGAGAGTTATCTCATCAGCAACGAGCGAGTTGAGGCCGTCGTGAAAGAACGCTGCCTGATCGACGGCGAAGGGCTCGTGGAGAAGAAAAACGGCGTGCGCATCAGAGCGATTCTGCCGGTTCATCTTTTCGGCGAGGTCTGTGCGATGAGCGAGCTCGTGCCGTTAGCGGCGAAATATCGCCTGCGCGTGGTGGAGGATGTCGCCCAAGCTTTCGGCGCGCGGGTGGGGCTAACTGGCGGCGCCAAAGCCGCCGGCGCGATCGGCGACCTCGGATGCTTTTCATTTTTTCCGACGAAAAATCTGGGTGGCATCGGCGACGGGGGGCTGATTGTGACCGACCAAGCGGAGTTGGCGGAAAGGTTAAGGATGCTGCGCGTCCACGGAGAGAGCGCCAAATACACGCATCAGCTGATCGGCCTCAACTCGCGCCTGGACGCGATCCAGGCCGCGGTCCTCAGCGTCAAGCTCCGCCATCTGGATCGCTGGTGTACGGAGAGAGTCGAGCGCGCGCGCCGCTATCACGAGCTCTTCGTCGCAACCGGACTGATCGGCAAGGAAGTCGTTCGGCTCCCCGCCGCTGTAAATGGAACATCCCACGTCTTCAACTACTACGTAATCCGAGTCCGGCGGCGGGACGAACTCAGAACTTTTCTAGCAGAGCAGGGCGTCCAGACTGAAGTTTATTATCCTCTGCCCCTTCATTTGCAGCCCTGCTTCGCTTATCTCGGCTATCGCAAAGGCGACCTCCCCAACTCCGAGCGCGCCGCCGCCGAAGTCCTCGCCCTGCCGCTCTATCCGGAGCTGACCGCCGAGCAGCAACAGACCGTGGTTCAGCAGATCGCTGAGTTCTACCGCAAGTAGCCTCGCTTTACCCCGTACCACGCTTCCCGACGATAAGCGCCGCAAAGCCGACAGCGGCGACTACGTGGTACGGGGTTTACCGCTCTTCCTCCGTGTGGTAGAAAGTTTGAATCTATTCGTTTTCAGGGAGAGATCATGGCAAAAGCGGCAGAGCAAAAGACAGCCACCGTCGATGAGGGCGGCAAGACAAGCTACGAGAAGTGGGTCGAAGGGGAAGGAATCCCCGTCATCAAGACCTTCTTCGTCGACGACATCCGCGCGGTCAAGCTCGAGCCGTGGGGACGCAAAGGCGGCATGGGCGCGTTTTTGCAAATGGAAGGCGCGGGGCAGGTTAACAACTGCTATATCGCCGAGATTCCGCCGGGAAAAAGTCTCAAGCCGCAGCGCCATCTGTTTGAAGAGACGATCTACGTCGTCAGCGGCCAGGGTGCTACGACGGTGTGGAACGACGAGAATCGAAAGCAGACCTTCGAGTGGCAGGCGGGCTCGCTTTTCTCTCCGCCGCTCAACGCCTGGCACCAGCACTTCAACGGCAGCGGCAGCCAGCCGGCGCGCTACCTGGCCGTCACCACCGCGCCGACGATGATCAACCTGCTGCACAACCTGGACTTCATCTTCAATAACGACTTTGCTTTTCAAGACCGCTTCGACGCCCGCGAAGGCTATTTCAACGGCAAGGGCGTGCACTTTCCCGGCGAATACGAGGGCTTCCGGTTCAACGGCAACGTCTGGGAGACCAACTTTGTGCCCGACACGCGCGGCTTTAAACTGATGGAGTACAATGTGCGCGGCGCCGGAGGGCGAAACATAAAGTTCGAGCTTTCCGACAACACCACGGCCTGCCACATCTCCGAGTTTCCCGTCGGCACCTACAAAAAGGCCCACCGCCACGGTCCCGGGGCGCACGTCATCATCTTGGGCGGCACGGGTTACTCTCTCATCTGGCCGGACGGGGAGCCGATCAAGCGCTACGATTGGCGCGAGGGCAGCATGGTCGTGCCGCCGGAGAACTGGTGGCACCAGCACTTCAACACGGGGAAAGAGCCGGCGCGCTACCTCGCGCTGCGCGCCTTCGGCAGCAAGAAACACCGCGGGGCCGGCAAGGGATACAAAAGCTCGGTCGATCGAAAAAAGGGCGGCAACCAGATCGAGTACGAAGACGAGGATCTGATCGTGCGGCGGATGTTCGAGGAGGCGCTGGCGCGCGAAGGCATGGAGAGCCGGATGCAGCCCCACTACGAAAAAAACAAATGAAAGAAGCGATTGTAAGAGCGTTCGAGGACAGCGTCCGAACGAAGAAGTCCTTCCTGAAAGAGAACCTGGAGACCCTTCTGACGGTCATCGATCTGATTGCGCAGGCCTTTATCCGCGGCAACAAGCTCCTGCTGTTCGGCAACGGCGGCAGCGCCGCGGACGCCCAGCACATCGCGGCGGAATTCGTCAACCGCTTCCGCATCGATCGGCCTCCGCTGCCTGCCTTGGCGCTGACGACCGACACTTCGGCGATCACCAGCATCGCCAACGACTACGATTACAAAGAGATTTTCGCCAAGCAGGTAAAGGCGCTGGGCAAGGAGGGCGATATTGCCATTGCAATTTCCACCAGCGGCAACGCGGCGAATGTCCTGGCGGCGATCGACGCCTGCAAGAAATTAAAAATCACCACGGTCGCGCTGACGGGCGGGGACGGTGGAAAGATGGCCCGCAAGGTGGATCATCTGCTCTGCGTCTCCGAAGGCAAAAACACCGCGCGCATCCAGGAAACGCATATCCTCGTCGGCCACGTGATCTGCGAGATGGTGGACCAGAAGCTCTTCTCGGCGTAATTCATTTTTACCGTTGCCCAGCCACCTCGTTTCCGTGCTACAATTCGGCACGGGCCGAAATTCCTAGCCAAACATAGTTGAAATTCTCGGTTGAAGTTTGGACTACAGAATCGGAAAAGAGATGACTCGCGCAAATGCGCAAAGGGCGCCAAGTTCGGAGAAGTATTTCTTTCTTCGCGTTCTTGGCGTCTTGGCGCGATATATTTTGTTGAAGTCGTTTTGTTCAAGATTTAAAGCGTAAGAAACTAACACTTCAACATGCAGTTAGATGTTCTCATCTTCGGCGGGGGGGCGGCGGGCCTGTGGTGCCTCGACCGCTTTCGCCGGGCCGGCTACCATGCGATTCTGCTTGAAGCCAAGGCGCTGGGCCGCGGGCAGACGATCCAGGCTCAAGGCATCATTCATGGCGGGGGCAAGTACGGTTTACGCGGCGTGCGCGATTTTTCCGCGCTCCGAACTACCAGCGCCATGCCCGAGCGCTGGCGGCGCCATCTCGCCGGCGAGATCGAGCCGAATCTCAGCGGCGCGCGCCTGCTCTCGGACCGTTGCCATCTCTGGCTGCCGCGCGGATCGTCAATCGCCTGGGCCCAGTCGTGGGGCTTTGTGCCGTTGATCGCCAAGGCCGGCCTGCTCGCCACCCGACCGCAAAAAGTGCGCCGCGCCGACTGGCCGCAAGCGCTCAGCGGCGCCGCGCTGGCGGTCTACGCGCTCGCCGAGCCGGTTATTTCCACCGGCTCCTTGCTTCAGGCGCTTGCGGCGCGGCAGCAAAAATTTATTTTTTCCTACGACGCCCCCGCCGTGCGCTTCGCCGGGGCGGAGGTGCGAATCGCGGGCGGCGTCATTGAGCCCCGCGCCGTTGTGCTTGCGGCCGGCGAGGGAAACGGCGGCTTACTTACGCACATCGACGTGAACGGCGACGTGATGCAGCGCCGCCCACTGGGCATGGTGCTCTTGAGAGGAAATCTCCCGCCGCTGTTCGGCCACTGCGTCGTTGGCGGAAAAACCCAGCTTACCATAACGGCGCCGGCCGACGGCATCTGGCAGGTCGGCGGTGAAATCGCCGAGCAGCTCGCATCCGAAGAGAACCCGGAGCGCGCTCGGCAGCGGGCGATGGCTGAGATACGACGCCGTCTGCCGGGCCTGGAGCTTTCCCGAATCGAGATCGCAATCTATCGCGCGGTCCGCGCCGAGGCCCGCACGAGCAACCTCCGGCGGCCCAGCGGCGTGCACGTAAGCCGCGTGGCGCCGCGCACGGTGGTTGCCTGGCCCACCAAGCTCGCCCTCATCCCCGTCCTGGCCGACGAGGTCTTCGACATCGTGACTATGGAGCTGAGGCAGCCGGCACGATACGATGCGACGGCGCTGCCGCCGTGGCCGACGCCGCCGGTGGCGCGCTATCCATGGGAGGAGGCCCAATGGTTCCCCGCCCGCTAGGCCGCACGCGCATTCAAGTAAGCCCGATCGGCCTTGGAACGACGAAGCTCGGGCGCAACACCGACGTGAAGTATCCGAAGCCGTTCGAGTTGCCGTCGGATAAACAGGTCTACGAATTGCTCGAAACGGCGCTGACGCTCGGCGTGAATCTGATCGATACCGCGCCGGCCTACGGGGAAAGCGAGGCCAGGCTCGGGCCTTTCGTTGAGAAACAGCGTGACCGCCTGGTGCTGTGCACCAAGTGCGGCGAGAAGTACGAGCATGGACGCTCGACCTATGATTTTTCCGCCGCCGCCGTGGTGGCTTCGGCTGAAGAAAGCCTGCGTCGCTTGAGAACCGATTGTCTCGACATGCTGCTGCTTCATTCCGACGCGCGGGATGCGGAAATCTTGACTCAGACCGACGCGCTCGAAGGGCTTACGCGCATAAAGCAGAGCGGCAAGGCGCGCGCGATAGGAATCTCCGCACGAACGCCGGCGGGGATCGCGGCAGCGTCACGAACGCTCGACGTCATTATGGCGCCGTTCAGCGAGAGAGAATACGGGCTGGCTGACGCGCTTCAGAAGGCTCACAATGCCGGCCTCGGCGTTCTGGCAATTAAAGGGCTTTTCAGCGGACATGTGGAAGCGCGGGCGGCGATCGAGTTCGTGCTCCGCCAACCGTTTATCGATGCGCTGATTGTAGGGACGATTAACCCGGCCCATCTCAGAGAAGCCGTCGACGCGGCGGAGTCTCAAGAACGGGCGTGAACGATTTGTGGGGGCAGACCTATGTGTCTGCCCTGTTCCCATGCGTGCCTGTGCGGGCCGGGCAATCACACAGGATTGCCCCTACAAAATGATGATCCCGTTTATTTTGGCAAGGAAGATGAGTGCGCTCGTATCGGTAACGGCGGGCATTACTCGGCACGAGCTTTGGCGTCCGATACCTCGCGTTCCAACTTTTCGGGCGTGTAGTTGAATACCGACACGCGGTAGCGGCCGAGACCCACTAAGAAGCTTACCCGATCCGTGCCGGCCAGCGCCGCCGCCTTTCCGGAGGAGATCTTACCCAGCTCGTAGAGCTTCACCGCCGCCAGCATTTTTAGCTCTTGGGCAAACTCTTCCTTGCTCTCGTGAAGAGATAAGCGGACATCCACCGGATACTCCACGCTCACGCTCTCATTGGGTTCGCTCATAAGGCGGGCTCCTCTGACAATGAGAAAGTTTACTTCCCGTCCCGCCGGAAAACAAGAGCCGCTCCGCCTTGAACCTCGCTTTACCCCTGAGGAAATTTCCGTTAGATTGGGCCGGCGAACCATCTCTTATGGAGCACCGGCTCATCACACTCACCACGGACTTCGGCCACCAGGATCCCTTCGTCGGGATCATGAAGGGCGTGATCTTCAGCATCAACCCCAACGCCCGGATTATCGACTTGAGCCACGGGATTCCGCCTCAGGACATCAGGGCGGGCGCGCTGGCGCTCTGCCGCTCCGCGCCGTTCTTCCCGCGCGGAACGATCCACGTCGCCGTCGTCGACCCTGGAGTAGGAAGCGAGCGGAGGCCGATTCTGATCGAGGCCGGGGGCGTTTTTTTTGTCGGTCCGGACAACGGCATTCTGAGTCTCGCCGGGGAGGGGAAGCGAGTAAACTGGATTATCGATCTGTCGGACGACACCTACCACCTGAAACCCACAAGCGCGACGTTTCACGGACGAGACATCTTCGCCCCCGTGGCCGCCCATCTGTCTCTGGGAATCCCCGCTTCGGAGTTCGGCGAGCCTGCGAAGGACTACGTTCGTCTTCGCTTGCCGGAGATTGTCCGATCCGCCGGCGCTATCCAGGGAGAAGTCCTCTACATCGACAGCTTCGGCAACCTCGTCACTAATATCCGGGAGCGCGACCTGCAAGCGATTCAGCCGCAGAATAGTTCGATAAGCCTGGGCAACGTGACGATCCACGGGATTTCGCCCAACTATTCCAGCGCCCGGCAGAACGATTACGTCGCTGTAATCAACAGTTGGGGCCTGCTCGAAATCTCCTGCTTCAAGGGGAACGCCCACCATCGCTCCGGCGCGAATACCGGCGACCGTGTCGAGGTCCGTCTTGGTAAAGACGATCGAGGACAAACTCCGTGACGGAAGAGACCCGCCGGCCGGGAAAAACCCGGCTCCATATTATTTTGTTTCTCATTACGCTGCTGACCACGACGGCAGCCGGGGCGTTGCAAACGGGCGCCGATCCTCTCGAAGATCCCTGGGCGCTCCTCTCCGGTCTCCCTTTCTCCCTTACGCTGATGTCGATCCTCCTGGTGCATGAGATGGGTCATTACCTTGTGTCGCGCCACCACGGCGTGAAAGCGACGCTTCCCTACTTCATTCCGGCGCCGTCGTTCATCGGCACCTTCGGCGCGTTCATCAGAATGCAGTCTCCTCCGCCGGACCGGCGATCGCTGTTCGATGTGGCCGCGGCCGGCCCTCTGGCCGGTCTGGTGCTTGCGGTTCCTGCGGTGATCGTTGGGTTGCACCTTTCAACAGTGACCCCGGCGGTGACGCAGAGCGGCGGCATCGCTCTGGGTTCATCTCTGCTGCTCAGCTTCCTCAGCCAAATGACACTCGGCCTGCTGCCCGACGAAGCAAACATCGCGCTCCATCCGATCGGTTTCGCCGGCTGGATCGGGCTGCTCGTCACAGCGCTAAATCTTTTGCCCGTGGGACAGTTGGACGGCGGCCATGTGATCTATGCCCTATTCGGACGGCGATCCATTTGGATAGCGCGCCTCGCGCTGGCGACGATCCTTATGCTCGGCGTGTTGCGCTGGTGGGACGGCTGGCTCATCTGGGGCGTCTTGCTGCTCTTCTTGGGCGTGCGCCATCCACCGCCTTTGGACCCCTACACCCCGCTCGATTTCAAGCGAAAGGTCCTCGGCTGGATCACGCTGGCGATGCTCGCCGCGACTTTTACTCCCGTGCCGTTTACAATTTCGGAGCCGGAGGTGTATCAAGAGCAGCACAGCCCCGAGCCGGACGAGCCGCCGCTGCCGGTGAGAGAACAGGAGGTCTTCGATGAGCGAGAGACTAAGCTGGGATCAGTATTTTATGACCATCACCCGGCAGGTGGCGGAACGCTCGACCTGCGCCCGAGCTAAGGTCGGCGCGGTCATCGTGCGCGAGAAGAGCATCCTCGCCACCGGCTACAACGGCGCGCCGGCCGGCATGCCGCACTGCACCGAGGCGGGCTGCTTGATTTACGAATCCAAGACACCGAACGGCGATACCGAAGAGAACTGCTTTCGCACGATCCACGCCGAGATCAACGCCATCGCGCAGGCGGCGAAGAACGGCGCGAGCATCAAGGACGCCGCGATCTATATCACCCACACCCCCTGCATCCACTGCCTCAAAGTGCTGGTCAACACCGGCATCCGCGACATCTACTACGAGCGCCCCTACAAGCTCCACACGCTGGAGGAAATCCTCCGCCTCACGCAAGTGCGCCTGGAAAAAGTCGACCCGCCGCAAAAATAAAAGGGGCGAGACCGAAGCCCCGCCCCTTTTTCCCTGCTCCTCTAAAACCCTAGATCTTGCCCTGAAGAAAGAACGCGATAACGAACGCGTAGAGGGCAAGCGCCTCGATGAAGGCGAGACCGAGAATCATCGGCAGCTGAATCCTGTCTGCCGCATTCGGATTGCGCCCGATGCTTTCCATCGCGGCCGCGGCCATACGTCCCTGGCCTAAAGCCGCGCCGAAAGCGCCGATCGCTATGGCCAACCCGGCGGCGATCGCAAGGGCAGCCTTGGTATTCGAATCCCCGGCCGCTCCGGCGGTTTCCGCCGCCGCCATGGCGACGCCGGAAAACAAAACTACCAGCGTTACAATCGCCAACGACACTATCTTTCGCATCTTTTACCTCCTTTCCAGCGGATGATCATGCCTCTTCCATCTCCTCTCTCATCATCCTCGCCGCAAGGCGATCCGCTCAGTGCTCATGGCTGATAGCCATGGCGACATAAATCACGCTAAGTATGGTAAAGACCGCAGCCTGTATGACTGAAACCAACGTGCCCAAAATATAAAACAGCACGGGAACGACGAGCTTGGTCAAGTTGCTGAAGATCTCCAGCACTAGATGATCGCCGAACATGTTGCCGTAAAGACGTATGGAAAGAGAAACGGGCCGGAATACGTGGGAAAACAGTTCTATGACAATAAAGAGTGGCGCAAGAAAAAGCACCGGTCCCATGAACTGCTTGAAGTAACCCGCTCCATGCTCGCGGACGCCGAAATAGTGGTAGGCGACGAACACGATAAGTCCCATGCCTAAATTATTCAAAAAACTGCTCGTCGGAGGCGTAAAGCCGGGAATCAGGCCGGAGAGGTTGGCGAGCAATATGAACAGGAACAAGCTGCCGAAGAGGGGCACATACTTGCGGCCTTTCTTTCCGATGATGCTATCGCTCAACCCAACGACGATCTCGACCAGGACTTCCATCGCGTTCCTAACGCTGAGGCGCTCCTCGGGAACGACCGGATCTTTGGCGCTCGACACGGACCGCCTGAAAACAAAGGCGAGCGCCACCAACGCTCCCATGACGACAAGTGCAGTGAAATTAGTTTCGCCCAGCAAACTCAGGGGATACGGCAGGAATGGATGTATAGCCGAGTGCCAGGTAAAAGGATGCTCCATTTATCCACCTACCGAAAGGGTCCAGAGTCTTTCAAAAACAATCGCGATCAGCAGAGACGAAAAGCCGAGCGTAAATGACAGGGGGTCCAATTGGATCCGCAAAAACAAGGCGGCAACCAAACCCAAAAATAGTCCCATCTTCAGTATCAGCAAAAGAATTCCCGTCCTTACTCTTCCCTTGCCGGCAAATGGAGTCAGGACCCATCTTATGCCGCAACTCAAAAGTAAAAAGTTTACGCCCATGAATAGGGCGCCGGCAAAGAGCGCCCCAGGCTGCGCGATGCGCGTCGGAACCAACGCGAGCCACAGGCCGGCAACAAGCATCGCGTGCAGCGCCTCGATGCGAACGACCGTCGGTCCTAGAGCGTAATTCCTCATCTTTTGTCCGTCTCACCTTGGGCAAAATATTTTAGATACTTGAGTAATCGAAACACCGCTCCGACAAAGCCCAACACGGCCGCGGCGACGGTAATCCACGGAGACGTACCAAACTGCCGATCGATCACGTAACCGACGACGAGTGAGCCTACGATTGTGCTCGGGATCTCCAGACCGATCGCGAGGTACTTGGCTATTTTGGCGAAGGGGAGATTAATTTTCCCCGGTTCCCCGCCAGGCCGCTGAGCGCCTTGCCCCACTTCGCAGAAGGTCTATCATGCGGGCGCTTCCACTTCAACCTTTTGCTTCTTCGCGCGCCCACTCCTCGAAAGCAGCGACGGTCGCCTCTATGTCTGCGGCGCTGTGGCTAAGCGATAGAAACGCCGCTTCAAACTGCGACGGCGGCCAGTAGATTCCCCGATCCAGCAGGCCGTGAAAGAAGCGGGCGAAGCGGGCCGTGTCTGAGCGGCGCGCTTCCTCGACGCTGCGCACCGCCGCCGCGCCGAAAAAGAGCGTCAGCATCGACGCTCGCCGGTTCACTGCGCCCGCGATGTTGTAGCGGCGAAGAACGGTTTCAAAACCTTCCTGCAACGCCTTCCCTTTGGCTTCAAGCTCCTCATAGACGCCAGGCCGCGAGAGCTCCTCCAGCGTCGCCAGGCCGGCCGCGACGGCCAGTGGATTGCCCGAGAGCGTTCCCGCCTGATAGACCGGCCCCTCGGGCGCCAGCAAATCCATAATTGCCGCTTTGCCGCCAAAGGCGCCGAGCGGCAGGCCGCCGCCGAGGATTTTCCCCAAGCAGGTAAGGTCCGGACGAATGTTGAATAACTCCTGCGCCCCGCCGCGCGCCACGCGAAAGCCGGTGATCACCTCGTCGAAGATCAACAACCCCCCGTGGCGGGCGGTCAGATCGCTTAGCGCCGACAGAAATCCCGGCGCGGGCGGGATCACTCCCATGTTGCCGCAGATCGGCTCGACGATCGCCGCCGCGATGGAGCCGCCCCGTTCAGCAAAGAGACGCTCAAGGCCGACCGTGTCGTTGAACTCCGCGACGATCGTCTCGGCCGCAAACGACGGCGGCACACCGGCGCTGTCGGGCAATGCGAGCGTCGCCACGCCGGAGCCGGCCCGCGCCAGCAGCCCGTCGGAGTGGCCGTGGTAACAGCCGTCGAACTTAACGATCTTGGTCCGTCCCGAGGCCGCACGCGCCAGCCGTATCGCGCTCATCGACGCTTCGGTGCCCGAGCTGACAAGCCTGAGCTTCTCGATCGACGGAAAGCGCTCGCCGACCCTTTCCGCCAACTCCACCTCCCGCGCCGTGGGGGCGCCGAAGCTCGTGCCGCCTTCCAGCGTCCGTTTGAGCGCGCCGATCACCGGCGGGGGCGCGTGCCCCAGAATTAGCGGCCCCCAGGAGCAGACATAGTCGAGGTACTCCTTCCCGTCCGCGTCATAAAGCCGTGAGCCGCCGCCGCGCTCGATGAACCGGGGCTCGCCGCCCACCGCGCGCCACGCCCGCACCGGACTGTTCACTCCGCCGGGAATTTTTTTTCGCGCCCGCTCGTACAACGCGCCGGATTTCTTCGAAGCCATCGTTTTTTCCCTAACATCCGGGCTAAAATTTTGTCAAGCCGCTCGCGCTGCGAGAGTAAAAATTCTTTGTGAATTTTTTTCTTGCAATGCGGTATGAAAAGGTTTATGAAAATTTGCTCGCTGTGACAGGAACGCTTCAGCCACCGTTGATCTGCTCCTTGCTGCAAGCGCGATTCGCCACAGGTTCGCTCAAGTCTCCGGTGTCTCTGACAAGGAGTCATTGGGCCGGCAAGCTAGTCAGGCGTGCTTGTTTATACTGTTGTTAAAAATGATACGCAAGGTGGCCGGCGCTGCTGGCTTTTTCGAGTTATCCACAGATGTGGATAACTCTGTTTGTAACTCTTGGCGCTTTTCTCTCTGTAAAACAATAAGTTAGCTTGGATTTGGATGGGGCTGGTGATGGACGAGCTTTGGGAAGGGGTCTTGCCGCAACTCCGGGAGCGGCTTGGAACTCAGAATTTCGAGACCTGGATCAAGCCCATCCGTGCAAAATCGCCGGCCGCCGACGAGCTGGCGCTGGAAGTCCCGAATAAGTTTTTCCGCGACTGGCTGGCGGAACACTTTCTCGCCTCGATCCAAGAGCTTCTGGCGCAGGTCGCGCAGCGAACCGTCAAGGTTTCGCTCAGCGTCAACCAGCACCTCCCGCCGGGCGCCGCCGCGCCGAAAAGAGTCGAACGGGAGAGTATCAAGCCACAAAGAGTCAGCAACCTCATCCCGAAGTACAACTTCGAGAATTTCGTGGTCGGCGCCAGCAACCAGTTCGCTCACGCGGCGTCGCTTGCCGTAGCGAACCAGCCGGGCGACCACTACAATCCGCTCTTCATCTACGGCGGCGTCGGCCTGGGGAAGACTCATTTGATCAATGCCATCGGCCACCGGATCGTCGAGCGGGGGCCCGGTCTTAAGGTCTTTTATCTTAGCTCCGAAGCGTTCATGAACGAGCTGATCGCTTCGCTGCGCCGGGACAAGATGGATGAATTCAGGACCCGATTCCGCAACAGCGACGTCCTGATCCTCGACGACATCCAGTTCATCGGCGGCAAGGAGCGCACCCAGGAGGAGTTTTTCCACACCTTCAACAGCCTCTACGAGTCGCATAAGCAGATCATTCTTACATCGGATCAATTCCCCAAGGAAATCCCCGATCTAGAAGACCGCCTGCGCAACCGGTTTGAGTGGGGACTCATCGCCGATATTCAGCCGCCCGATGTCGAGACGCGGGTCGCTATCCTGCAGAAAAAGGCTGAAATAGTGGCTGTTCCGCTGCCGCACGATGTGGCGATCTTCCTCGCTTCCAACATCGATTCCAACGTGCGCGAACTCGAAGGTTCCTTGACGCGCCTCGGCGCCTTCGCATCGCTCACCAAAACCCCGATCACAGTGGAACTCGCCAAGGAAGTGCTGCAGAATACCCTAAAAGGCAACCAGAGAGAGGTGACGGTCGAGAGCATCCAGAAGACGATCTGCGACTATTTCAATCTCAAGCTCGGCGATCTGAAAGCCAAAAGAAGAACCAAGAACATCGCCTTGCCGCGCCAGCTGGCGATGTACCTTTGCCGGAAATACACCTCAACCTCATTCCCGTCCATTGGAAACAAGTTCGGGGGCCGAGACCACTCCACGGTTATTCACGCCACAAAGACAATTGAGAAAAAGATCAAGGCGGATCCACAGATGTCGGCGACGATTGAAAAGCTGGAGAAAAATCTCAGCGTCAGGAAATAGTGGATGGAGGTGTGAGTTACTGCGGTAGATTTATGTATGATCGCGGTGTTGAAAGCGTAAACTCCCGCTACCTGTGAAGAGTGTGCATAACCATCTTGGTTTATGCACAGGGAAAGATAACTGAAAAGACGACGGAATATATGGTTGTCAACAGAATCCACAAGCCCTATTGCTACTACTCAGTATTTTAACTAGAAGGTAGATACAGAAGAGGGGTGTATGGAGTTTAGAGCCAAGCGGGATGAGTTTCTTGCCGCGCTGTATTGGACGCAGGGGATCGTGGAGCGGCGCAACACGATGCCGATACTGTCCAACGTCTTGTTGGAGTGTCGCAGCGGAGGGATCTATGTGACGGCGACGGATCTCGAAGTCGGGTTTAGGGGAAAAGTGGAAGGGGAGATGGTGGGCGAAGGGACAGCGACGGCGAACGCAAAGAAGTTGTACGAGATTGTGCGTGAAGCTCCGGCGGACACCCTTCAACTTAAGCGGCTGGAAAACGAGTGGGTGGAAGTGAAAAGCGGGAAGTCCGTGTTTAAGATCGTCGGTTTGGAGGCGCGGGAGTTTCCGCAATTTCCTGAATTTGGCGGCGAGAAGCTCGCGAGTATCCCAGCGACGGTCGTGCGCGAGATGGTGGAGAGAACGATCTTTGCGGTGTCCACCGATGAGACGCGTTATAATCTGAACGGCGTCTTCATCGAGGAGTTGCGCGATGGCAAGGCGCGGATGGTGGCGACAGATGGCCACCGGTTGGCCATGATCGAGAAATCCGTAGGCGCTCTGGGGTTGAGTAAGGGGGTTATTCTACCGCGCAAGGGGTTGGGAGAGTTAAGGCGGCTGGTCGAGGGGGCGGAAGACGGTTTAGTTTCTCTCGGATTTAAAGAAAATATGGCGCTTGTCACGAAAGATAACATGGAGCTTTTTATGCGCTTGATCGAGGGAGATTTTCCGGATTACACGAAGGTTATTCCGAAGGAAAATCCGTACGTCGCCAAGATCGACCAGGATGAATTTCTGCACGCTCTCAGACGTGTGTCGATCCTATCGAGCGAGCGCTACAAGGGGATTAAAATCGACTTTAAATCTGGCAAAGTATTGGTTTCTGCAAGTAATCCGGATTTAGGCGAGGCGGTCGAAGAGATCGAGGTTGAGTACGATGGCAAGGCGTTGTCCGTCGGGTTCAACGCGCGTTATCTGCTAGACGTGTTAGCCGTGCTCGGCGCCGGCGGCGAGGTCGATGTCCTGCTGAAAGATGAGGTCAGCCCGAGCATCGTCCGCAAGGGCGGCGATGAGGAATATCTCTACGTCGTCATGCCGATGCGACTATAACCGGCAGGGTCCTTTCGCATCATAACGTCCGTAAAATATTGTTACCACTCTTCCGTCACTCCCTGGCGGGGTTTATTCCTCTCTGTTGCTATTCCCGTGTGCCGATAATGACGCCGGCGATAATCACGACTCCACCTACAAGTTGGTAGGGATAGATCGTCTCGCCGAGAAAAATCACCGCCAGCAACACCGCGAACAGAGGAAGCAGATTGTAAGCGAGGCTCGCCCGGCTCGGCCCGAACGTCCGGATGGATCGGTTCCACAGCAAAAAAGAGAGGAACGAAGGGAATATCCCGAGATAAAGAAAAGCGAGCAAGACATCCATCCGCCAGATGTCGGCGGGTCTCAATTGCAGCTCGACAAGTGCCGCGGGCACCAAGAAACACGCGCCGATGACGGTGGTGATCGAGGTCAGCGCGAGCGGCGAGAGAACCTGCATCATCGGTTTGGCCATCACCATGTAAAATCCCCACAGTCCGGTGGCGAAAAAGACGATGATATCCCCCGGGTTGAAATTAAACTGCCAGAGGGCATCGCGCGATCCTTTGCTGAGGATCCACGCCACGCCCGCAAGGGAGATCAATACCCCAGAAAGACGGCGCGCCGTCAGCTTCTCGCCGATCAGCAGCCACGCGAGCAGCGCCGTTGTCACGGGCGTGGTCGAGTTCACCAGCGTCGCGTTGGTCGCGCTGGTATATCCAAGCCCGATGTAGAGGACCGCATTGAAGGCAAAGACGCCGGTGATGCTCATGAGGACAAGCGAAACGAGCGCGCGTCGCGGCGGCCATTCTTTGCGGTAGAGCAAGAGCGGCAGCAGGATCAAGGCGGAGACGACGAAGCGGCCGGCGTTCAGCGTCCAGGGCGGGACCGTGCCGACCAACGCCTTGCCGACGATAAAGTTGCTGCTCCAAAAAAGCGGCGGCAGAACCAGGAACAGGTAGGCGGCGGCGGAAGGGTGGTTGGGTTTCTCCACTAGGCTGTCACAATCGGGTTGCGCTGCTTCGATAAACTACCCCACGGTAATTTTTGCGAAGAGATCGTCCACGGCCATCTTGCCGCCGATCATGCCCTGCTCGTAGGAGTATTGCATGAGGGTTTTGAGATTCTTGCGGTTGGCCTCGCCCAAACCGTAAATCCAAGGGTCCTGGCCGAGGATATCCTCCTGCTCTTCGAGAGTATGGCGAAACCAGGCGAGCGGCACGCGCCTCGGGTTCTCCATCCGCTTGTAAGCCGCCTGCTTCGCCTTCTCAAACGCCTGGAAAAGACTCGTCGGCACCCATGGGTAGCGCTCGACGATGTCGAGCTTGATTGCCGTCGTGTGCATGATGGGGAAGATGCCGGTTCGTTGGTAATATTCGATTTCCAGCTCCTTGTATTTCGGAAACAGCCGCGCGACTCTGGGGTCGCGGTCCAGAATCGGCTGGATTAGCTCCGGATGGATCAGCGCGTCGAGCTCCCCCTCCGCCACCATGCGCTCAACGCTCTTCCCGGAGGGAATCATTTGCAGCGAGAGTTCGCGCGGCAACGTGAGCTCGATCTCCTCCTCGTCCTGCTTGTGCCACTCGATCTTTCGGTGGGGCACCTGGAACTCGTGTTCGAGGATGCCCCGCACCCAGAGATTGCTGGTGGCGGAGTAGTTGCGCAGCCCTACCTTGCGGCCGATCAGGTCCGTCGGCTTGCGGATGGCTTTGTTGACATTGACGAAGACAAAGCCGTGGCGGAATCGTCGGTGGAGAAAGACCGGAATCGCGACGAAGGGGAGGCTGCGATACTTTGCGGCAAGGTAGTTGGACATGGAAAGCTCGGCGACGTCGAACTCGCGCCCGCGGATCATGCGCCAGTGGCGGATGTCCGAGGTCATGTCGGTCAGGACCGTCAGCTCGATGCCGTCGGGCTTGACGCTGCCTTCGATCAGCGGCCTGACGATTTCATAGTCGCCGCATGCCAGGGTCAGGTGCAGGTCTTTCGACATGCGGTCTATCTACCACGCCGCCGTGAATTTTTCCAAGTTGCGCCGGAGCCTTCCTTTTTGGCGCGGAAAAATGTAGATTGCGCTCATCGGTCGGAAGGAGAAAGCCATGAGACTACGCCTCGCTTACTCAGCCGCAACCCTGGCGCTTTGTCTGTTTGCCCCGCCGTCGTGGGGGCAGACGAAGGTCAGGCTCAACTGGACCGCCGTCACCGGGGCGCAGAGCGGCGCCTACGTCGCGCAGGAGGAAGGGCTGTTTAAGAAGCATGGGATCGACATGGAGCTGATCCACATTGCCTCCAGCTCGCGCGGCATCCAGGCGATTCTGGCGGGCGAGATCGGCTTCTCCTACATGGATGGCAACAACGCGATCCAGGCCAATCTCAAGGGCGCCGGCTTAGCCCTGGTGGCCGGCGCGACCAACCGTATGGTCTTCTCGCTTATGGCGCGGCCCGAGATCAAAAAGATCGCCGATCTTCGCGGGAAAAAGATCGGCATCACCCGCGTCGGCTCGTCGACGCATACATCAGCTCTCTATGCGCTGGGCCAAGCGGGCCTTAAACCCAACGACTACCAGATTCTTCCGCTGCTCGAAGTTCCTAACATCTTCACCGCCCTTGTTGCCGGGCAGATTGACGCGGGGGTTGTCTCCCCTCCGACCAATAGCCGGGCGCGCAAGGCGGGCTTGAACGAGCTTATGAATATCGCCAAGGAGGGGCCGGAGTATGTCTCGGTGGCGATCGGCACGACGCGGGCGTATATCAAGGCGAACGAAGACACCGTGCGGCGGGTTGTGCGGGCCTATGCAGAAGGAGTCCACCTGTTCAGGACCAACAAGCAGGTCGGGGTCAGGGTGCTGGGGAAATACACCAAGGTGAAGGAGCAGGATATTTTAGAAGACGCCTACAACCAGTTCCAGGATTATCTCCACACACCCCCATACGTGAGCCGGAAGGGCGTCGAGGCGATTCTCGCCGAGCTGGGCGAGAAAGAGCCGGCGGCGCGCCAAATCAAGGCGGACGATATCCTCGACATGCGCTTTGTGGGCGAGCTTGAAAAGGAAGGCTTCTTTAAAAAGCTGGGAGGAAAGTAAAGCAGAGCGCTCGCTGGCTCGAACGGGTTAGAGTCCGAAGGCGCGAACCCTTCCGGTCGACGGCCGATCCTCGCTTCGCTCGAAATCTCAGATCGCAAATTTCAGATCTCAGAATTGCAATTTGAGATATGTGATTTGAGATCCCGAAGGGCAAGCCGTCGCCCTTCACGGTTCACGCCTTCGGACACGCGTCTGCCGTGATCCAGCCAGCGGGAGTAACGAACCCAGGCTAACTTCTCTTTCGCGCTTGTCTCGCCCGCCTGACAAAGTAGTCCCACATCGAGCCCAGCCGGTGGGGAGTGTAGATCTGCTCGAATTTGACCGGCGACTCTTCGTCGCTGGTCCACGACGGATCGCCGGAGGCCGTTGCCAGCAGGTGGATGCGGCAGGCCTTCTCCAAAAAAACCGCATAGAGCGTCGCCACTTCGATCGACTCTCCGACGACGGTCGAGCCGTGATTTTTCATCAGCACGCCGCGACACTTGGCCAGCGACTTGGCCACCCCGACGCCGAGTTCAGGCGTGCGGATGAGCGCGGTCGTGGCGTCGAAGGTCGGCAGCCCTTCGTAGAAAATATTCCCCTCGTGGCTGATCGGCCTTAGCTTCTGGCCGAGCGCGCCGAAAACCGTCGCGTAGGGCGGATGGGAGTGCACCACACAGTTGACATCGGGACGCGCCTTCATGATTTCGGTGTGGATGAAGACCTCGGAGTGGCGTTCGTATTTGCCATCGATCTTCTTGCCGGTCGCGATGTCGACGACGATGATGTGCTGCGGTCGGATCTCCTCGAAGCCGAAGCTGTGCGGCTTCATCAGGATCTTGTTCTGTCCGGGAATGCGCACGGAGACGTGGCCGAGGATGTTGTCCCAGTGGCCCTCGTTGGCGAGGATGTTGCAGGAGTATGCCAAATTCTCTTTGAGTTCTTTGAGGCTCATGTTGTCTCCTTCCCGAGTAGTCGATGATGAAAGATTTTTTTCTGTATCATGGTTCGATAAGATTTTCCAAAGGTGTCCACCCATCGTTACTGTAGGGGCGCAATTCATTGCGCGCAGGCTAATCCCATTGGGCGTTTCCGGAGAGGGCGCGATAAATCGCGCCCCTACGCCAGGTGAAATGGTGCGCGCTTATCTGCCGCCGCGTAGCTTAAATCGCTGTATTTTCCCCGTGACGGTCTTGGGCAGCTCGTCGACGAAATCGACCCATCTCGGATATTTAAACGGCGCGAGCCTGCTTTTGACCAGCGATTGCAGTTCGTCCTTCAGTTGATCGCTCGCCTTGTACTCGCTCTTGAGCAGGACGTAGGCCTTGGGCTTCAGCAGGCCGTCGTGATCGGGCTGTCCGACCACCGCCGCTTCCAGGACGGCGGCGTGCTCCATCAACGTATTTTCGATCTCGATCGGCGAAACCCATAGACCCCCGACCTTGAGCATGTCGTCTGAGCGGCCGCAGTACCAGTAGTAACCCTCTTCGTCGCGATAATAGGTGTCCCCGGTCTTGAGCCACTCCCCCAGCATCGTCCGTTTGGTCTGCTCGTGCTTGTTCCAGTAGTAGGGGGCGGTGGCGTCGCCCTTGACGAGCAAGTTTCCGACCTGGCCGGTCGGCACCTCGCGCCCCTCTTCGTCGACGATCTTCGCCTCAAAAGCCGGCGTGACTTCGCCGCTGCTCCCTGCTTTCGCCCGGCCCGGCCGGTTGGCGAGAAAGTCGTGCGTCGCTTCGGTCGAGCCTACGACGTCGAGCAGCTCCAGCCCGTACTTCTCCTTCCACTGGTGAAACAGCGCCGGTGGCAGCGGCTCGCCGGAGGAGAGGCAGATCCTGAGCGAGCTCAGATCGTAATTTCGCTCGACGCGCAGCAGCCGGGCGTAAAGCGTCGGCACGGAAAAGAAAAAGGTCGGGTGGTATTTATCGATCACGCGGAGAATCTTTTCCGGGTCGGGACGCTCGGGCCAGAGGACGGTGGCCGCGCCGAAGCGAAACGGAAAATAGAGCGAGTTGCCCAGACCGTAGGAGAAAAAGAGCTTGGAAGCGGAGAAACAGAGATCGTTTTCGTTCATCCCGAGCACCGGCTTCGCGAAGAGATCGGTGATCGTGATCATGTCGTGCTGCAAGTGGACCGCCCCTTTGGGCGAGCCGGTGCTGCCGGAGGTGTAGGCCCACCAGGAGACATCGTCCTTGGCCGTCGGCTCCGCCTCGAGCCGAGTCGAGGCCTTGGAGCTGAACAGGTCGAAGGAGACCGCACGCCCTGTTGGCTTGCCCACCACCAGCACGGCTTTGAGCTGTCGGGGCTGGTTCCAGATCGGCTCGAATTCAGGCAGGACCGACTCGTGGATGACGGCGACTTTGGCGCGGCTGTCCTGGAGCAGATACTCATAGTCCTTCGACTTCATCCACGGATTGGTCGGTATCGGCACGGCGCCGATTTTGATCGCGCCGAAGAAGCTGAAGGCGAATTCGGGAGAGTCGGGCAGGGCCAGCAGAACGCGCTGCTCGATATCGACGCCCAGCTCTTTCAGCGCGTTGCCGGTCTGATTGACCTTTTCGTAGACGTCCTGGTAGGTGAATTTCTGGTCGTTGTAGTAGATGGCGACCCGTTTGCCGCGACCTTGGGCGACGTTCTCGTCCACGAAGGTGGTCGCCGCGTTGTAGATGTCGGGAAGGTCGAGCTTCATCCGTCCTCGCTATGCTCGGAATCTCAGATCTCATATGGCAAATCTCAAATCTGGAATTTGAGATCTGAGATTTGAGATGCCCGCAGGGCCTATTCTCCCCCCACCGCCTCCGACTGCGTCTCGGTGGCGATGACGACCGACTTTGATTCCGTGTAGTGCTCGATCGCCTCTTCGCCGTGCTCCTTGCCGATGCCGCTCTGCTTTACTCCGCCGAACGGCAACTCGTCGTAGATGATCTGCGCCGAGTTGATCCAGGTGTAACCGGCCTCGATCTCTTCCGCGGCGAGCATCGCTTTGTTGATGTTGCGCGTCCAGACCGAGGAGCCAAGACCGAAGATCGAGCTATTTGCCTGCCGGATGCCGTCTTCCAAATCTTTAACCCGAACGATCGGCAGCGCCGGGCCGAAAACTTCCTCTTTGATCATCCGGGACTCCGGATCGACGTCGGCGACGAGTGTCGGCAACAGGTAGAAGCCTTTGTCGTAGGCGCCGCCTTTGGGCCGCTCCGCGCCGAGGAGCAGCTTCCCGCCGCGCTTGACCGCGTCTTCTACCTGCTCTTCGACCTCTTTGCGTTGTTCGGCGGTGTGGAGCGGCCCCATGATCGTCTCACGGTCCAGGCCGTTGCCGATTCTCAGCTTTTTGACTTTCTCGACCAACTTCTCGATGAATACGTCGGCGATCTTGTCGGCCAGATAGAGTCGCTTAACGGCCAGGCAGGCCTGTCCGCAGTTGAAGAAGCGGCCGACGGAGGCGGCGCTCACCGCCCGGTCGATTTCCGCGTCCTCACAGACGATCATCGGATCGCTGCCGCCGAGCTCCAGCGTTACGTGCTTGAAATCTTTCGCGGCCGACTGCATCACCCGTCTGCCGGTGTCGGTCGCGCCGGTGAAGCCGATCTTTCGCACCGTCGTATTGACGAGCAGCTCTTCGCCGACGACACTGCCCGGACCGGTGACGAGGTTAAGGACTCCTTTGGGGCCGCCGGCCGCCTGGATCGCCTTGTCGATCAGGTCGCAGCAGCGGATGTCGGTGAGCGGAGTCGTTCCCGCGGGCTTCACCACGACCGTATTGCCGGCCAAGAGCGCAGGGCCGAGCTTGTTGCCCATGAGGGAGACCGGAAAATTCCACGGCACGATCGCGCCGCAGACACCCAGCGGCTTGCGCAGGACGAGGCCGTGCCGTCCGTGGTCGAGCACCACCGCGGCGGTGCGGAGGCTCTTCGCCATGCCGCCGTAATGGTCGAGCGTGTGGACGAAGCGGCGAATCTCCAGGATCGACTCACGGAACGGTTTTCCCTGCTCCTTCGTCAGCAGAGTCGCCAACTCTTTTTCCTGTTCGAGAATCAGCCGGCCGGCCGCGAGCAGGGCGGCGCCGCGCTTGGACGGGGCCATCTGGGACCATTTTTTCAGCGCGCCGGCGGCGACGTCGATAGCTTTGCGGATGTCGTTGACGGTTCCCTTGGGGACGGTGTCGACTACTTCGCCGGTGGCCGGATTACGCACCTCGGTCGTCTGTTTGCTCTCCGAGTCCAGATACTCGCCGGCAACAAAAAATTTCGCCATTTCTTTCCTCCAACAGTAAACTGAAATTAGAAAAGAATCATCTTCCCTCTGGAATGTCAAGAATTTGCAGGCCTTGGAAAAAGGCTCCGCCGCCGCCCGCCCGGGAATCTCACTCCGGACCGACAAGTCCTCGCTGCGCTCGGAATCTCTCCGCCAAAGTACTGTGGCGGACAGATCTCAGATCTGAGATTTGAGATTTGCCATTTGAGATCCCGAAGGGCTCGCGTCGGCCCTCCGAGAGACCCCCAGACGAGCGCTGGTGGAGGCTTTGCAACCGGCGGCTGATTGGCTGTATGCAAGAGCAATGAGCGGACTGCCGGGAACGCTGCCAGAGCTTTTGCGGGAACAGGCGGGAAAGAGTCCCAAAAGCCTCCTGCTTCTGTGCAACGACCTGAGGCTGACTTACGGAGAGTTCGAGGGCGAGGTCCGGCGCGTCGCCCATGCTTTTCTCCGCTTGGGCGTGAAGCGGGGCGACAAGGTTGCCCTGCTGCTCGACAACTGCCCGGAGTTTCTCTTTACCGTTTTTGCCGCGGCCGAGATCGGCGCGGTCTTCGTCCCGATCAACACCGCCTCTTCCGCCGAGGAGACAGGCTACGTCTTAGGCCACTCGGAATCGAGTTATCTCCTCACGAGTCAAGCCTTTGTCCCGCTGGTGGAGCGGATACGGGAGAGCGGCCCGCATTTAAGGCGCGTCATCTCGTTGCAGATGGATCATAGGGCGGAGTGCCTGTCGTGGGATGAGTTTCTTCGCGGGGCATCGACTGACTTCACGCCCAACGCCGTGCAACCGGACGACATCGCGTCGATCACATACACGTCCGGGACAACCGACCACCCCAAAGGGGTCATGCTCACGCAATATGCCTACTCTTTCGCGCCGCAGAAGCGGGCCGAAGCTCTAGGATGGAATGAAACCGACCGGGCCTTCGTCATGTTACCGCTGTTCCACGTCAACGCCCTCTGCCACATGGCGATCGCGATGATGTCGGTTGGCGGAAGCATATTATTAACAGAAAAATTCAGCGCCTCCCATTTCTGGGATCAAGTCCGCGAGCACAACGTGACGACTTCGAGCCTGATGCGCACGATCCCGAATATTCTGCTGAATCTCCCGGAGCGGCCCGACGATGCCAGGAATTCGCTCCGCCTGGCCGTCGCGCTGCTCCCGCCCGAGGCCCATCTTCGCTTCGAAGAGCGCTTCGGCGTCACGGTCGTCGGCTCCTACAGCCTAACGGAAGATCTGCTCAGCGTGATCGGTCTGCAGGATAAAACCAGAAGAAAACTCGGCAGTTGCGGCCTGCCCGTCGCGGCCGAGGTGCACCAGGTCAGGATTCTCGATGAACGCGGCGCTGACTGCGCGCCTGGACAGTTGGGCGAGATCGCAAAACAAAGCCCGACGGTCATGAAGGGATACTACAAAAATAGTGCCGCCACTTCAGAGGCCCTGAGGGACGGTTGGCTCTACACCGGCGACCTCGGCTATCTCGACGACGACGGCTTCCTCTATTTCATCGACCGAAAGAAGGATGTCATCAAACGCGGCGATGAGAATATCTCCGCGGAAGAGGTTGAGAGGGTCTTAAACTCCCATCCGCTGATCGCTGAATCCGCCGTCATCGGCGTCCCCGACCCGATCCGCCAGGAGGAAGTGAAGGCATGCATCGTCCTCAAGCCTCCCGCCACACTCGAAACTCTGCCGCCGGAAGAGATCTGGGCCTTTTGCAGCCAGCACCTCGCCGCCTTCAAAATCCCGCGCTATCTCGAATACCGCGATTCTCTCCCCAAAACGCCGAGTTCGAAGGTGCAGAAGGGTGTTTTGCGGGGTGAGGCGCGGGAGCAAGGGCCGCATGTCTTCGATTCAGTCCAAGCGGGGAAAGGGAAGTAGGCTATTGGCCGATTTCCGGCTAAAAACCCGGCTACTTCCTTTGACATCGGTTTTCCTGGGTGTTATAGAAAAAATTCGTCTGTCAAGGGGGGGTCTTGCAGTCATGGCCTGGTTTGGTCGCGGCCCCCGAGAATCCAAGGGGCTGGTTGAAGATCGACCCGATCTGAGCGAAAGTTCGGCGACGCTTGACGAAGGCGGCGTGATCGAGCTCTCGGGAGAGGAGACGGTTGCCTATCTCTATAAAGGGAGCCGGGTGACCGGCCGCTTGACATTCCACGGCGCCGCCCGGGTGGACGGCAACGTGGACGGGGAGGTGCTGTGCAACGGCATTCTCACGATCGGAGAAGGGGCGGAGATCCGGGCCAAGGTCTCAGGCGACGTGATTGTGATCCACGGCCAGGTGGAAGGGGACGTTACTGCGACGGATAAGATCGAGCTTGGCGCGCCGGCCCACGTCGTGGGCAACATCGTCGCCCCGCGAGTAGTCGTGACCGAAGGCGTGGTGTTCGACGGTTACTGCACGATGGGCGGGGCCAAGGAGAAACGCAAAGTCAAGAATCCGCTGAGTTCGACGAGCGAGAAGGTCTTTGAGAGCGGCGCTCCCAAATTCATTACGACATTGGAGAAATAGCTTTCGGAACGCCGCCCGACTTTTCCCCACATCAGGTTATTTTCCACAGATCGCGTGGAACCAGGCTCATGGCCGATCGGCCGTAGGCCGTGGGCTTGACGAGACGTTTACAAGGCAGGTCGCCCGCTGATTTATGATCAAGCTGGATTACACGTTCGTCGTACAAGCCGTTCTTTTTCTGGCTCTGTTATTTCTCTTAAGGCGGCTGCTTTTCACGCCGTTTATCGCTCTACTCGAAGAGCGGGAGAAAAAGACCGAGGGGGCCAAGGCCGAGGCGACGGCGCTGATGGCGGAGGGCGAGCGGCAGCGCGCTGAGTATGAGAGCGCGGTGGCAGAAGCACGGGATCGGGGCGCGGCGCTTAAGGAGGGCATCCTGCAGGAGGCCCGCAGCGGGCGTGAGCGGATCCTGACCCACGCGCGGGAGCAGGCGGCGAGCAAACTCGCCGCCGTGCGCGAGGAAGTTCGGCAAGAGATGGCCAAGGCCCGGCAGGTCGCCGCCCGCGAGGCCGAAGATATCGCGCGCCAGATGGCGGAAAAAGTTTTGGGTAGGAAAATCGGATGAGCTTCTTTATCGCCGTGCTGTTGACCGCGCTCTGGGCGGCGCATGCCGCCGCGGCCGAGGAGCATGCGCCCGCGATAGGCCAGCTCCTTTTTCCCCTCCTCAACTTTCTCATCTTCGTTTACCTCTTAAAGCGCTATTTACTCCCCTTCGCCAAAGAGTATCTTAAGTCGCGGCGAGAGCAGATCGTCGCCGCTCTGAAGGAGTCCGCTGACTCTAAACAGCGGGCCGAAGCGCTGGTCCGCGACTATAAGGGCCGGCTGCAACGGCTCGATCAAGAGACCCGAGAGATTCGCGACGCGCTCAAGGCGGAGGGAGAGAGAGAAAAGGCCGGGCTCTTGGCCGAGGCGGAGGAGTCGGCGGCGAGAATCAACGCCGACGCCGATTTTCTAGCCGATCAGGAGACCAAGCTGGCGCGGCAGGAGTTACGGAGAGAAATCGCGCGCGCGGCCCAAGCGTCCGCCGGAAAGCTCGTTCAGGATAACCTGACGGCCGCCGACCGGAGACGGATGGTGGAAGAGTTTCTGAGCGAGGTCGGGGGCGCGCGATGATCGAGGGGAGCTTAAGCCGGCGCTACGCCAAGGCTCTTTTCCAGCTCGCGCTCGAGGCGAAGCGCGAGGAAGAGATCGGGCAGGAGATCGAGCGCTTCAGCTCCGTCTATGGGGCGACCGAATTGAGGCAGGTTCTTACCAATCCGGCCTTTTCCGCGGAAAATCGAAAGAATGTTCTCATTCAGATAGCGCGGAGTCTTAAGCTTTCGCCGCTGGTTGCTAATTCCGTGGCGTTCCTGCTCGAGCGCGATCGTCTGCCTTATCTTCCTTCCATTATCTCGCGCTACCGGAGACTGCTGGATGAGAAGAACGGCCGGGTGGAGGCGAAGCTCGTGGCGGCCGGCCCGGTGGAAGAGAACGACATCAAACGGCTCAGCGCGGCGCTGGAGAAGGTCTCGGGCAAACAGGTGGTCCTCGGCCAGGAGAGCGATCCGAGCCTGGTCGGGGGATTGGTGATTCACCTGGAAGGCAAAGTTTACGACGGCAGCGTGCGGACCCAACTGGAAAAGATGAAAGAGCGCATCGAGCGCGGCTATTAGCCCGGATCGGTCATGGGACGAGGAAGGACCAAGCCACAGTGTCGATCGAGGGGGCGAGCCATGAAGGGCGAGGGCACCGACCGCGAAGGTTGCCACAAGGTAGAGCCCTATTGTCCTCGACCGGAGAGGCTCGTCCCCGAGAGCGCGCATAACCTAAGCTAGGGAGGATACTCATGGAAATCGGCACGGCGGAAATCAGCCGCATTATCAAAGAACAGATCCGCGACTACGACAAGACTGTCGAAGTCCAGGAGATCGGCACGGTGATCTCCACCGGCGACGGCATCGCGCGCGTCTTCGGTCTCGATAAAGTCGCCGCGGGGGAGCTGCTCGAATTTCCGCACGGGATTTACGGCCTCGCGTTGAATCTCGAAGAAGACAATGTCGGCGCGGCGCTGTTCGGCGAAACCCACATGATCAAAGAGGGCGACACGGTCAAACGGACCGGCAGAATCGCCGAGGTGCCGGTGGGCGCGGCGCTGGTCGGACGCGTCGTGAATGCGCTGGGCGAGCCGATCGACGGTCGCGGCCCGATCGACACCAAGGATCGCCGGAGAATCGAGATCAAAGCGCCCGGCATCGTCGCCCGCCAGCCGGTCAAAGAGCCGCTGCAGACCGGCCTCAAAGCCATCGACGGGATGATTCCCATCGGCCGGGGGCAGCGCGAACTCATCATCGGCGACCGGCAGACCGGTAAAACCGCCGTCGCTATCGACACCATCATCAACCAAAAGGGCGGCAACGTCACCTGCATTTACGTGGCGATCGGCCAGAAGCGCTCGACGGTCGCTCAGGTCGTGGATAAGCTCAGAGAATCCGGCGCGATGGACTACACCGTCGTGGTCGCCGCGACGGCTTCGGAATCGGCGCCGCTCCAATACATCGCGCCCTACAGTGGCTGCACGATGGGCGAGCACAGCCGCGACAACGGCGGCCATGCATTGTTGATCTACGACGATCTCTCCAAGCATGCCGTCGCCTACCGCCAGCTCTCGCTGCTGCTGCGCCGCCCTCCCGGACGCGAGGCCTTTCCCGGCGACGTTTTTTACCTCCACTCGCGCCTGTTGGAGCGCGCGGCGAAGTTGAGCGACGCGCGCGGCGGCGGCTCGCTCACGGCGCTGCCGATCATCGAGACCCAGGCGGGCGACGTGTCGGCCTACATCCCGACCAACGTGATCTCCATCACCGACGGCCAGATTTTCTTGGAAAGCGATCTTTTCTATTCCGGCGTGAGACCGGCGATCAACGTCGGCATCTCGGTCTCCCGGGTCGGCGGCAACGCCCAGATGAAAGCGATGAAGCAGGTCGCCGGCACCCTCCGCCTCGAACTGGCGCAGTATCGCGAGATGGCGGCCTTCGCCCAGTTCGGATCGGACTTGGACCAGGCGACGCAGCGCCAGCTCAATCGCGGCAGCCGGCTGGTGGAGCTACTGAAGCAGGGGCAGTACGAGCCGCTGGCGGTGGAGAAGCAGATCCTGATCATCTTTGCCGGCACCAACGGCTTCGTCGATGAGCTGCCGCTCACGGCGCTCAAGAAATACGAGCATGAGCTTTATTCCTTTATCGGCTCGAAACATCCGAATATCTTCGCCGACATTCTTAAAAAACGGGAGATCGACGGCGATCTCCGCGCCAAGATGACCAAGGCGCTGGAAGAATTCAAGGCAAAATTCAAGGCGTAATGGCCACTCTTAAAGCGATACGCAAGCGGATCGGCTCGATCCGCAACACGCAGCAGATCACCAAGGCGATGAAGATGGTCTCCGCCGCGAAGCTGCGCCGCGCGCAGGAGGCGGTGGTGCAGGCGCGGCCCTACGCCGAAAAGATGGCGGAGCTGTTTAACAACCTTTCCGCGCGCGTCTCCCGCGAGGCCCATCCGCTGCTGGGAGCGCGCGAGGAAAAACGGATTCAGCTCTTGTTGCTCACGTCGGACCGCGGGCTGTGCGGCGGTTACAACGCCAACTTGATCCGGACGGCCGAGGGATTTATTCGCCGCGAAGGCGCCGGCAAAGAGATTCAGGTCGCGCTGGTGGGGCGCAAAGGGGCGGACCATTTTCGCCGGCGCAGGGCCGCGATCTCCGACCGCTACGTGAATATCCTCTCCACCCCCGCCGAAGAGCTGGCGGGCGAGCTGGCCCAGAAGCTGATCGGCCGCTTTGTCGGCGGCGAGACGGACGCGGTCTATATTCTCTACAGCCGCTTTCGATCGGCGCTGTCGCAAGTGCCGACGCTGGAGAAGCTGTTGCCCGTCGCCCTGTCGGAAAAAGAGAGCGCGGAACCGCTCACCGAGTATCTCTACGAGCCGGGGGTCAAGGAGCTGCTCGCGAGTCTTCTGCCAAAAGTGATCGAGGTCGGGATCTGCCGCGCGCTGTTGGAAGCCGCCGCCAGCGAACATGGCGCGCGCATGACGGCGATGGATTCGGCGACCACGAACGCGTCGAAGATGATGGGGAGCTTGACGCTCCAGATGAACCGGGCGCGCCAGGCTTCGATCACGCGGGAGTTGATGGAGATTGTCGGAACGGCGGAAGCGTTGAAGTGAGAGGATGAAAGCCGCCACCCGCTCTCCGAGCCTGCGCAATGGGTAGCTACTTATTCCCACCGGCAGTATCGGATGCCCAGGCTCCTCGAACGGGCGGCGGCTTTCTGTGCGAGGCCGAAGGGCGCGAGGGAGAGGGCCGCGGACGTCCGATGAGAATGGTTCGACTCATGGTAGCTACCTATCGGCCGCGGCCCGAAGACTCGCGCCGTGAGGGCTCGCTATCGGCGGAAACGAGCACGAACATGATACGCGGAGGTTTTGAAGGATGAACAATACGGGGAAGATTACCCAGGTCCTGGGAGCGGTCGTCGATGTCGAGTTTCCCGACGGCACGCTGCCGCCGATCTATAACGCGCTCAAGGTGAGCAACCCGGCGATCAGCGCCGTGGAGTGGAACCTCGTCCTCGAAGTGGCGCAGCACTTGGGCGAGAACACCGTTCGTACCGTCGCTATGGATAGCGCCGAGGGGTTGGTCCGGGGCATGGATGTGATGGACACGGGAAACGGCATCACCGTGCCGGTCGGGCCGGCAACTCTGGGCCGCGTGCTCAACGTCATCGGCGAGCCGGTTGACGAAGGGGGGCCGATCGACGCCAAGAAGCAGCACCCGATCCACCGCTCGGCGCCCGAGTTCGTCGATCAGGAGACCAAAGTTCAGGCCCTGGAGACCGGTATCAAAGTCGTCGATCTCCTGGCGCCCTACGCGCGTGGCGGGAAGGTCGGTCTGTTCGGCGGCGCCGGCGTCGGCAAAACCGTCATTCTCATGGAGCTGATCAACAACGTCGCCATGAAGCACGGCGGCTACTCCGTCTTCGGCGGCGTCGGCGAGCGGACGCGCGAAGGAAACGACCTGTGGCTGGAGATGAAGGAATCGGGCGTTATCAATAAGGCCGCGCTGGTCTATGGCCAGATGAACGAGCCGCCCGGCGCCCGCGCCCGGGTCGCGCTCACGGCGCTGACCCTCGCGGAATATTTCCGCGACGACGAAGGGCGGGACGTGTTGCTCTTCATCGACAATATTTTCCGTTTCACGCAGGCGAACTCGGAAGTTTCCACGCTGCTCGGGCGCATGCCGTCGGCCGTCGGCTACCAGCCGACTCTGTCCACGGACCTGGGCGAGCTGCAGGAGCGGATCACCTCGACGCGCAAAGGGTCGATCACTTCCGTCCAGGCGATCTACGTGCCGGCGGACGACCTGACCGACCCGGCACCGGCGACCACCTTCGCCCATCTCGACGCGACCACGGTTCTGTCGCGCCAGATTGCCGAGCTGGGGATCTATCCGGCGGTGGACCCGCTGGACTCTACGTCGCGGATTTTGGACCCGCACGTCGTCGGCGCGGAACATTATGCAGTCGCCCGCCAGGTGCAGGTGATCCTGCAACGCTATAAAGATTTGCAGGATATCATCGCGATTCTCGGCATGGACGAGCTTTCCGAAGACGATAAGCTCACCGTCGCCCGGGCGCGGAAAATCCAGCGATTTCTGTCGCAGCCCTTTCACGTCGCCGAGGCTTTTACCGGAACTCCCGGCGCCTATGTCGCGCTGAAGGACACGATCCGGGGATTCAAGGAGATCGTCGACGGCAAGCACGACGAGATCCCGGAACAGGCGTTCTACATGGTCGGGACCATCGAACAGGCGGTGGAGAAGGCGAAGAAGTTGACGGCGGCGTAAGCAGTAAGAAGGCAGCAGGCAAAAGGCGCCGCCGGAGCAGAGGCTCCGCCAAAGGCGGATCAGTCCTTCGGCTGAGGATCAGCCTCCGGCTGAAGCAGGCAGTAAAAAACTAACGATCATGCCTGACGCCTTTGCATCGGTGGCATAATGGCAGGTAAGATAAGACTTAGACTGGTGACATTGAATCGGCTCTTGTTGGACGACGAGGTCGATGAAGTGACGGGGCCCGGCGCGTTGGGCGAGTTCGGCGTGCTGGCGCTGCACATTTCTTTTCTGACTCTGCTGGAGCCGGGAGAGATGAGTTACAAGCGCGGCGGCGAGCGGACGCATCTGGCGATCAGCGGGGGCTACGCCGAGGTCGTGGGCGATGTCATGACGGTGCTGGCGAGCGCCGCCGAGTTCAGCGGCGAGATCGACGTGGAGCGCGCTCGTCGGGCCAAAGAGCGCGCGGAGAAAAACCTGGGCGAATTGAGCCGTGAAGAAAAACAAGCGGTCGCGGCGGAAGCGGCCCTGCGGCGCGCGCTTGTGCGATTGCAGGTCGCGGGCAAAGAAGCGAGAAAATAGTTTCAGGAGGCAACGGTATGGCAAATGCAGCGGCGCCTGCGCGCACGATGTGGAGTAAGAAGTTTTCCTATGACCTTTGGATGGAGTCTGTCGGCTTGCCGATCCACAAGGGTTTTTACATCGAAGATATCAGAACGCTCGAACTGGCCTGGTGGGAGGAGCGGCAGTGCAACGCCGCCTTCATCCAACTGATGGGGCAAGAGGGGGTGAGCGCCGCGCGGGTCACGGAGATCGCTCCGGGCAAGACCCTGCCGCCGGTCAAGTTCGCGCTCGACGAGATCGTCTACGTGGCTCAGGGGCGCGGTCTCGCCACGATCTGGGCGGGCAAAGACAGGCCGAAGAAGAACTTCGAATGGCAGGCCCACAGTATGTTCCTGATTCCGCACGGCTACACGCACCAGCTGAGCAACATGCAGGGCGACAAGCCGGTCCGGCTGCTCCACTACAGCTATCTTCCGCTCGCCTTGTCGGCGCTGCCCGAGCCGGATTTCTATTTCGGCAATCCCTATGAATTGAAAGCCGACTCCGCGGCCGAAGGCGATTTTTATTCCGAAGCCAAGGAAATTCAGGCGCAGGAGCGGGACGAGTTTTTAAGCCTTAATTCCTTCTGGTACGGCAACTTCTTTCCAGACATGCGGGCCTGGGACCGGCTCGAGGCCAACAAGCGGCGAGGCGCCGGCGGCAAGACCGTCTATATTCAGTTCCCGCACTCGGAGCTCTCGGCGCACATGTCGGTCTTCGCCGCCCAGACCTACAAAAAGGCCCATCGTCACGGCCCGGGGCGCGTGATCGTGATCCCGGCCGGCGAGGGATACTCGATCATGTGGGAAGAGGGCAAAGAGAAGATCGTCTGTCCGTGGCACGAATGCAGCCTGCTCGTGCCGCCCAACAAATGGTTTCATCAGCATTTCAACGCCGGCGGGACTCCCGCGCGCTATCTCGCCTTTCATCCTCCCATGCAGTTCCACGGCCACGCCGAGAAGATCGAAGACCGGGCGAAGGATCAGTTCGAATATCCCGATGAAGATCCGTGGATCCGGAAAAAATTCGAGGAGGAGATGGGCAAGCGGGGACTCAAGTCGCTCATCCCTGCGGAAGCTTACACGGATCGCGACTTCGAATGGTCCAAGGGCATGGGAAAGAAGTGAGGTTGACGCGGCATCATGCACGACGATCACGATAACGAGCACGACCACGAGCACGGCGAGCCGTATGAGATCGGCCCCGACACCATTGTCGAAGACATCGAAGGGCTCGAGATGTTCACGCTGCGCAGCGTGGGCATCGACATCGGCTCCTCCACATCCCATCTGGTTTTCTCCCACCTGACTCTCAGGCGCGAGGGGGCGTCCCATTCGGGCCGCTTCCGCGTGACCGGCCGCGAGGTGCTCTATCGCTCCAAGATCATGCTGACGCCCTATCTTTCCGGGACGCTGATCGACACGGAGAAAGTTAAGGACTTCATCCACTTGGCTTACCGGGAAGCCGGCTTCACGCCCGACGATATCGATACGGGAGCGGTGGTGATCACCGGCGAGGCGCTGAAAAAAGAAAACGCCCGGCCGATTGTCGAATTTTTCGCCAAGGACTCGGGCAAGTTTATCTGCGCCTCCGCCGGCCCGAACCACGAGGCGCTGTTGGCCGCCTACGGCTCCGGCGCGGTCGATCTCTCCAAGCGGGAGAAGACGGCGGTGCTGAATGTGGACATGGGCGGCGGCACGACCAAGTTTTCCCTGATTCAGGACGGGATTGTGGCCCAGACCGCTTCGATCAACATCGGCGCGCGGCTGATCGCCTTCGACGACTCGGATGTCGTCACCCGTGTCGAGGACGCGGGCCGGGACATCATGAGACAGCTCGGCTATAGCGTCGCGCTGGGACAGAAGGTAACGGCCCAGCAAAAGGAGGATTTCGCGGCCTTCATGGCGGAGGTTCTCTTCGAGGTGATCGACGGCGGCCCCACTTCCGCGCTGGCCAAGAAGTTGATGGTCACCGAGCCGTTCAAAAACTACCGCGGGCTAAGCGATATCGGCAGCATTGTTTTTTCCGGCGGCGTCTCGGAGCACATCTACGATCACGATCGCACGTCCTACGGCGACGTCGGACCGCTGCTGGGAAAATATGTGAGAGAGCAGTTGAAGAAGTTTTCCAGACCGGAGCTGCTGCGCGAGCCGAACGAAGGGATCCGCGCCACCGTCATCGGCGCGGGGGAGTACACCATCCAAGCCAGCGGGACGACGAGCTATATTTCGAGCGCCAAGGCGCTGCCGGCCTTCGGCTTGAAGGTCATCCGCGTCCCGCTCAATGGGCAGGATTCCGCGGCGGAGAACCTAAGACAAGGGTTGGCTAAATTCGACCTCCCCGCTTTTACTTCGGGCCTTGCCCTGGCGTTTTCGCTCGACGATCAGCCCGACTACCAGTCGATTAAAAAAATCGCCGAGGGGATCGTTGCGGTAGTGCGCGACTCCGGCGTCAAGACTCCGCTTTATCTCGCGCTCGACATCGATGTGGCAAAATCTTTGGGAGCGATTCTCAAGGAGGAGCTTAAACTCGCGCCGGAAGTGATCGCCGTCGACGGGATCGATGTCGGCGACCTGGACTACATCGACATCGGCCTCCCCATGGGGATCACCGAGGTGATCCCGGTCACGGTCAAGTCGTTGATGTTTCCGTCGACGCAGTTGGGCTAGCGGCCCGCGGCGGAACATGGCCGAATACTTCGCGCTGCAGGCCGCGCTCTTTTTTGCCTCTTCGCATATTCTGATCCGGCGCGGCCTGGTCTCCTCGAACGCGCTGACCGGCTCGGTTATTTCGCTCGGCCTTTCGGCTCTGACATTATGGATCATGGTTCCATTTTCCGTGCCTTTGTCGGCCTTCATGACCTCTGCGAGCTGGTATTTTCTGGTAGCCGGGCTTTTTGCGCCGGGTCTCGGGCGGACGCTCACTTACGTGGGGATCGAAAAGATCGGCGTGGCCCGGTCGGTGCCGGTTTCCAACTGCTCGCCCATCGTCGCGTCGATTCTCGCCGTGGTGGTTTTGGGGGAGGAGTGGAGGCCAAGCAATATTTTGGGTACTTGTCTAGTCATTCTGGGGATCGTGATTCTCTCAACCGGCCATTCCGCCAAGGGAAGTTGGCGCAAGGCCGATATGATCTATCCGGTGCTGTCGGCCATCGTCTTCGGCATCTCAACCAACCTGCGCAAGCTGGGCCTCATGATCAGCAACCTTCCGCTGATGGCTGCGGCCTTGACCGCGGCTACAGCGATCATTTTTGCCGGCGGCATGGTGTGGATGCGAGGGGGAGTGCGGGAGTTGCAGTTCACGAGGGCGAGCCTGGGTTGGTTCTTCGCCGGCGGGCTCGTGAACACGGCGGCGATGCTGTCGGCATTTTACTCGCTGAGTTTCGGCAAGGTGGTCGTCGTGGAACCTTTGATCTCGACCAACCCGGTTATCTCCATCGTGCTGTCCGCGATTTTTCTGAGAGACCTCGAGGCGATTACGTCGCGCGTGGTGTTGGGCGCGACGCTGACCGTGATCGGCACGCTCCTCGTCATGGCGGCGGCCAGATGGTAATATGTAAATGGGAATGATTTGGGCGACACAAATCTACGGAGGAGGAAGTTAGATGGCAAGCGGCATTGAAACGGTTCGCAACATGTGGAGCAAGCATTTCACCTACGACGAGTGGATGGAGTCGCGGGGCGTGCCGATTTATCGGGGGTACTACATTGCGGATTTACGAACGCTGGAGCTGGGCTGGTGGGAAGAGCGGCAGTGCAACACCGCTTTCATCCAGCTCACGGGACAGGAGGGGGTAACCGCCGCCCGCGTGACCGAGATCGCTCCCGGCAAGACGCTCCCACCGGTCAAGTTTGCCCTCGATGAGATTGTCTACGTTGTTGAAGGCCGCGGCCTCACGACGCTCGCGGCGGCTGGGGGAAAGTCGAAAAAGAGCTTCGAGTGGCAGAAGCACAGCATGTTTCTCATTCCTCACAACAGCCGGCATCAGTTCAGCAACATGCAGGGAGATAAGCCCGTGCGCCTGCTGCACTACAGCTATCTTCCCCTTGCGTTGTCGGCGGTAAGGGATCCCAATTTTCTCTTCTCCAACCCCTACGAGGCGCCCGAAATCGGGACCGGTCAAGAGGCGGATTTCTATTCCGAGGCCAAAATGGTGAAGAACACCACCCTCGACGCCTCATGGTACAGAAATGTGTATTGGTACGGCAATTTCTTTCCCGACATGCGGGCCTGGGACAAGCTCGACACCAACGAGAGAAGAGGCGCCGGCGGCCGCAGTGTCTATATCCAGTTTCACGATTCGGAGATGTCCTGTCACATGTCGCTGTTCGACTCGCGGACCTATAAGAAGGCCCACCGCCACGGCCCGGGGCGCGTGATCGTCATTCCGGTCGGCGAAGGCTACTCGATCATGTGGGAGGAGGGAAAAGAGAAAGTGGTGGTGCCGTGGCATGAGGCGAGCATGTTCGTGCCGCCGAATAAGTGGTTTCACCAGCACTTCAACGTCGGCTCGACGCCGGCGCGCTATCTGGCGCTCCATCCGCCGATGCAGTTCCACGGCCACGCGGAAAAGGTCGAGGACCGGGCGAAAGACCAGATCGAGTATCCCGACGAGGATGCAAGCGTTCGGCGCAGGTTTGCCGAAGAGCTCTCAAAGCACGGCCTCACGAGCCTGATGCCGGAAGAGGTCTATAAGGACAAGAACTTTCAGTGGTCGAAACCGGCCGCGTAGCGCGGGCCTGAGCGACCTCGGGGGCAAGCCCTTCCGGTCGACGGCAATATGGCTGTACTTTTAGGCAACCTTCGCGTTCGGTGCCGTCGCCCGTCACGGCTCGCCCCCTCGGTCTGCTGCATCGCTATCGGTATTGCCCGCTTGGGGTCTCTCGGAGGGCCTACGCGTGGGACGAAGAGAGTCAAGCGTATTTCAGAGGTACTCTCGGTTCTGAGGGGCAGCGTGACACCGACATATCGCGTCGGCCCGGAGAGAGATTCCCAGGCGGGCTGGCTGCAGTAGGTCCTCCGTTCTCTCTGGCCTGTTAACGACTCAGCAGCGGCAGCACTTTTTCTCCAAACAGATCGAGCTGTTTGGGATCAGGCCGCGCCAGGCCGATGATCAAAGTGTCGAGCCCTTTGGAGAAGAACAGGCGGATGCGCTCGGCACAGGCCTCCGGGGCGCCGACCGGAAAGGTCTTTTCGACATCCATCCTCACCTTCCCGTAATAGCGCGTAAGATAAGCCGCGCAGTCCTCCACAGCTTTGGCCTTGTTGTCATCGATCGACATGTAGGTGAGGCCGGCCTTTTCGATTGTTTCGGGCTTGCGGCCTGCGGCTAAGGCGAAGCCGGCAATCTTCTCCCACACCGCAGGAAACTCTTGAATCGCCGAACTTCCGCAGATGTAGCCGTCGGCTAACCGTCCGGCGCGTTTAAGCGCGATTTCCGCCCCGCCTCCGGTCCAGATCGGAGGGTGCGGGCGCTGTATCGGGCGCGGGCCGATCGTGACATTTTCGATCTTAAAAAATCTCCCCTTGTGTGTGACATTCTCCTCCGTCCAGAGCCGTTTCATCAGCTTCACGGCCTCCTCGGCGCGACTTCCGCGGTGCTCATAGGGAATTTCCACCGCGGTAAAGTCGTTCTCGCGGCTGCCGAAGCCGACGCCCAGAGTGAAGCGGCCGCCGGAGATGAAATCCAACGTCGCAACCGTCTTTGCCAGCAGCGTCGGATGTCTTGAGCCTACCAGCAGAACCGAAGTCCCAAGCCTGATTTTTGTGGTGGCGCCTGCCGCCGCCGCTAACAGCGTGAGCGGCTCCAGGTTGTCGTAGGCGATCCGGTCGATCACCCAGAGCGAGTGGAGACCGATCGCTTCAGCCTTCTTTGCCAGGGTCGTGACATAGCCCGGCTGAATCTGCGGCGCCGGATTGACAAAACACAAACCGATCTTTCCCATCTGTGACTCTCCTTCTAAAGCGGAATGCGCTTAGGCTTAGCATCAAACCATAAGTTCCAGGCAGAATGCAAAACGAGAGCGCCAACGGTTGCTTGACAGCAGCCCTACCCTTCAACTAGATGACTGTAGCGGATGCGCAGTCTGCCTCGCCCTTTCACGCAAGGAGGTGCTATGCGACGATTTATTTTTTGCCTGATGGTTTGGACTGGCCTGCTCTTGTTCCCCCAGTTTATCCTCGCTCAGCCGGCGCCTGCCGAGCGGGCCAAGCTCATCGAAGAGGCGAAGAAAGAAGGCAAGGTGGTGGTCTACGCCGCCTACTCGACGGCCGATGCCAACGCCTTCAAGGCCGCGTTTGAGAAAAAATACCCGTTTATCCAGTTCGAATATTTCCGCGCCGGCAAGGACAAATTGCTTGCGAGATATTTAACCGAGGTCAAAGCGGGCCGGTTTTTTCCCGACGTCTACCAGTCCAGCATTTTTCCGGTCATGACGCTGCAGCAGCGGGGTCTGCTTGGGAAGCATAACTCGCCGGAGCGCGGCGCGTATGCCGATGCGTTTAAAGATAAAGAGGGCTACTGGACGGCGGCCTACGTCAACGCCATGACCGTTGCCTACAACACCCGTTTGGTCAAACCCGACGAGGTGCCGAAGAGCTACCAGGATCTGCTGCTGCCCAAATGGAAGGGAAAGTTGGGGATGGACCTCAACAAAACGGAATGGTACGTCGCGATGCTCCAGATGATGGGCGAAGAGAAGGGAAAAAAATACATGGAGGCGCTGAGCAGGCAGGATATCCAGCCGCGCGACGGCAATACCATCACCGGGCAGCTGCTAGTGGCCGGCGAGTTTCCCCTGGTCGTCTCGCAGTATCCTACAAGTGTCGAGGAGCTTAAAAAGCTCGGCGCGCCGATCGAGTGGGTGGCGCTCCAGCCGCACTTCGTCTATTCCATCGTCATCGGAGTGACGGCGAAGAATTCACATCCGGCCGCGGGCAGATTATTCGTCGACTTTGTGATCTCTGAGGAAGGGCAGAAAGTCATGCGGAGCCTGAGCCGTGTTCCGGCGCGCAAAGACGTTCTCCCCGATCCGCCCCGCCTCATTCAGGGCCATAAGCTCCTGGTCGTAAACCCGGCCTCGAGCGAAGATTACAACCGCTACAACAACGAGTACCACAAGCTTTTTCGCTGAAAAGATCACGAAACTCTCCGGTTCGCGCGCCGGCCGGTTGCGTTTTCCCTTGTTGCCTTAGAGCGCGAAGTTGTTAAGATATTCGCGCCCTATCATGTACAAAGAAGATACCATAGCCGCGATCGCCACTCCTCCGGGTGAAGGGGGCGTGGCTATCGTGCGCGCGAGCGGGCCGGACAGCGAACGCATCGCCAAAGAAATATTCCGGCGCTCCGGCGGCAGAAACGGCGCGCTGCGCTCGCACACGCTACACTATGGGACGGTTCAAAATCCCGAGAGCGACGAGACGCTGGATCAGGCGCTTGTGGTTTTGATGCGCAAGCCGCGGAGCTACACGGGCGAAGACGTTTTTGAAGTTCACTGCCATGGCGGGCCGCTGGTGGCGCGCGCGATCCTCGAGCTGATCCTCGTTCGCGGGGCGCGCCATGCCGAGCCGGGTGAATTTACCAAGCGGGCATTTCTGAACGGGCGGCTCGATTTGGCGCAGGCGGAGGGAGTGCTCGATCTGATTCGGGCGCGGACGCGCAAGGGGATGAGTCTCGCGTTGGATCAGGCGCAAGGCGGCCTGTCGAAATGGGTCGGCGAGTTGCGCGAAGAGCTGCTCGATATTCTCGTGCAGGTCGAAGCGTCGATCGATTTTCCCGAGGAGGAGATCGAGCTGCTCCAACGTAACCAGCTTGCAGGAAAGATCGGCGCGTTAAAAGAAAAGGTATCGGAGCTGATCGCGAGCTATGAGTGGGGCAGACTGTTTCGCGACGGCGCGCGGGTCTGTATCGCGGGGCGGCCCAACGTCGGAAAATCAAGCCTGCTCAATGCCCTGCTCGGCGAAGAGAGGGTGATTGTGACGCCGGTGCCCGGAACAACCAGAGATGTGGTCGAAGAGACCATCAACCTGGGCGGGCTGCCGGTTGCGCTGAGCGACATGGCGGGGATACGGGAGACCGAAGATCCGGTGGAAAAAATCGGCGTCGAATTTTCCTTGAAGCGCGTCGAAGCGGCCGACGCGACACTGGTAGTTCTCGACGGTTCTGCGCCGCACACGGCGGAGGACCGATCGGTCCTGGAGGCGGTGCGGCAGAAGCGTACGCTGGTGGCGATCAACAAGAGCGACCTGCCGCAGGCGATCGACTCCGGTTGGGTTGCTGCGACAGCAGGCGACAAGCCGCTGGTTTCGGTTTCGGCAAAACAGGGCCTGGGGCTGGATAAACTAAAGCAGCAGCTGAGAAACCTGCTGCTAAATCTTCCCTCGGAGCCTCCGCTCATGGTGACGAACCTGCGGCATAAAGTGGCCCTCGAAAAAGGGGAGCGAGCGCTTACTGCGGCCATGGAGGCGATACGAGACGGGTTAGCGCCGGAGTTGATCGGCGTGGAGCTTCAGGAAGCGAAAGACGGGCTGGAAGAGATAATCGGCGCGGTTACTAACGATAATATTATAGAACGTATTTTTGAGAGTTTTTGCATTGGAAAATAATAAGTTATAAAATCATAAATATCAAGTATCGCGCAAAAGATCTAGGCTTTGGTTTGGAGATGATAGGATTGTTTCACGTGAAACGAGGCAGCTGTGGATAAGCGCTATGACGTTATAGTGGTCGGCGCCGGCCATGCGGGTATTGAGGCGGCAATGGCGAGCGCGCGTATGGGCTGCCAGACGCTCATGCTGACCTTGAATCTCGACCACATCGGTCAGATGTCCTGCAATCCGGCTATTGGCGGGATCGGCAAGGGACACCTGGTCAAAGAGATCGACGCTCTGGGCGGCGAAATGGCTCGAGCCATCGACGAGACCGGCATCCAGTTTCGGATATTGAATACTAAAAAAGGGCCGGCGGTCAGGGCTTCTCGCGCGCAGGCCGACAAAGCCTTGTACCGCCAGCGGATGAAGCGGGTGCTTGAGAACTGCGAAAATCTCACCCTCAGGCAGGCAAGCGTGGAGCGACTGTTGGTAGAAAATGGCCGGGTTGAAGGTGTTGAGACGCAGATCGGCGAGCGCTTCTACGGCCAGCGCACGATCTTGACTACCGGGACTTTTCTCAAGGGGCTTATTCACGTCGGGGATAAGAATTACTCAGCCGGGCGGGCTGGCGATTTTGCAGCCCAGGGGCTAAGCGATTCATTGAGAGAGCTTGGCTTTAAAATTGGCCGACTCAAGACCGGGACTTGTCCGCGGCTGGATGGCAGAACGATCGACTTCTCGAAAACGCAGCCACAGAAGGGCGATGATCCTCCCCAGCCTTTTTCCTTTTCGACCGAGAGGATTATTCAGAAGCAGGTGCCGTGTTACATAACCTACACCAACAGCCGGACGCACGAGGTCATTCGCTCGTCGTTGCATCGCTCGCCGATGTATTCGGGCACGATCAAAAGCCGTGGCCCCCGCTACTGCCCGTCCATCGAAGATAAGATCGTCCGTTTCGCCGACAAGGGCCGACATCAGATCTTCCTCGAGCCGGAGGGTGCAGACACGGTTGAAATCTATCCCAATGGCTTGTCAACTAGCTTGCCACTCGACGTGCAGATCGAAATGGTTCGATCGATTGAAGGGCTGGAGCGGGCGGAGATCATGCGGCCCGGCTACGCAATCGAATACGACTATGCAGAGCCGACGCAGCTCTATCCGTCGCTCGAAACCAAGCTGGTGAAAAGACTGTATCATGCGGGTCAAATCAATGGAACGACCGGGTACGAGGAGGCGGCGGCGCAGGGAATCATGGCCGGAATCAACGCCGTGCTCAGCATCCGCGGCGAGGAGCCGCTTATCTTTTCCAGGGATCAGGCCTACATCGGAGTCCTGATCGACGATCTGGTGACTAAAGGAACCGACGGCGAGCCGTACCGCATGTTCACCTCACGCGCGGAATATCGGCTGCTGCTGCGCGAAGACAACGCGGATCTTAGGCTGACCGAAATCGGCCATAGAGTCGGTCTGGCGACCCTAGAAGCCTACGTGCGAACACAGAACAAGAAGACCAGAGTGGGCGAGCTGGTAGAGCTGCTTGAGCGGAGCGTCGTAAGCCCGACGGAGGCGGCTAATGCACGGCTTGAAGCTTTAGACTCCGCGCCGCTACGCGGGGCGACGTCGCTGGCGCAATTGCTGCGTCGGCCCGAGGTGTCGGCCCCCGACCTGGCCGGTTTCAGCTCTACGCTCGAAGCAACTCCGGCAGCCATAGCCCTTCAGGCCGAAGTCGAGATAAAGTACCACGGCTATATCCAGCGCCAGCTCGAGGGTGTTCAGCGGTCTAAAAATCTGGAAGCGCTCCGTCTGCCTGAGGACATCGATTATGCCGTGGTCTCAGGGCTGTCACGCGAGGCCCGGGAAAAACTCTCGCGAATTCGCCCGCGCTCGCTAGGGCAGGCTTCGCGCATCGCCGGGCTTACCCCGGTGGCAATCTCGCTGCTGTCGATCTACCTCAAAAAGCGCAAGCTGGCCTAGGGAAACCACCACAGCTGGCCGCTTCGGGTCATTTCGTTCTATCGGTGAAGGTATAGCTCTCAGCATCCAGTTTCACGTGAAACAAATTTCCTCTTTCTTTTTTCTGGCGACTGTGATAAAAACTAATGTAATATTTATAACATATTGATTTAATAGAGTTTTTATGGCAAAGATCATCGCGATAGCCAATCAAAAAGGGGGCGTGGGGAAGACCACCACGGCGGTTAACCTCGGCGCCTCGCTGGCGGTCGCGGAAAAGAAAACGCTCATCATCGATGTCGATCCGCAGGGCAACACGACCACGGGCCTGGGGATCGAAAGAGCAAGCGTCCAGCATAGCCTCTATCAGGTGCTGATCGGCGAGGTTTCGCTCGCCGCGACGGTGTTAAAAACCGAACTCGCCTGTCTCTCCGTCGCTCCATCGACCAAGCATTTAACGGGCGCGGAGATCGAACTCGTGACTACGGAGCGGAGAGAATCACGGCTGAAAGAGGCGCTGCGGTCGATTGAGCAGTCATTTGACTACGTGCTGCTCGACTGTCCTCCGTCTCTCGGCATCCTCACACTGAACGCGCTTACGGCCGCAAAGTCCCTGCTCGTACCGCTCCAGTGCGAATATTACGCGCTTGAGGGACTGACCTCGCTGTTAGAGACCCTCAAACTGGTTCAGCGCGGCTTCAATCCCGAGCTCTATCTCGAAGGCATTCTGCTGACGATGTTCGATAGCCGCAACCGTCTTTCCCATCAGGTGGCGGAGGAGGTTCGCGCCCATTTTCCCGACCGCATTTTTCGCGCCGTGATCTATCGCAACGTTCGCCTGAGCGAAAGCCCGAGCCATGGAAAGCCGGCGCTGCTCTACGACGCTCACTCGAGCGGCGCGCAGAACTATCTGGAGCTCGCCAAAGAAATCATCCGTAACGGAGAGGAGAATCGTCGTGCAGAAAAAGGGACTGGGTAAGGGACTGGGCGCTCTGATCCCCGGCGCGGAGGAGGCGCGGCAACCCTCCGGCCTCACGGTGGAGTTGCAGCGAATTACGGCCAATCCGCTGCAGCCGCGCCGCGTGTTCGACGAGACGAAGCTTGAGGAGCTGGCAACCTCGATCCGCGACCAGGGAGTGATTCAGCCGCTCATCGTGCGCCGCAACGGAGACGGCTACGAACTCATCGCCGGAGAGCGGCGGCTCCGCGCCGCGATGAAGGCGGGCTTGAAAGAAGTCCCGGTCGTCGTCAGAGAGGCGAGCGACAACGACTCGCTGCAACTCGCGCTCATCGAAAATCTCCAGCGCGAGGATCTCAATCCGATCGAAGAGGCGGAGGCCTACCGTCGCCTCCACGAGGAATTTCATCTGACTCAGGAAGAAGTCGCCGGGAAAGTCGGCAAAAGCCGGCCGGCGGTAGCGAACTCCATGCGCTTGCTGCTCCTCCCAAAAGAGATGCAGCAGGACGTGGCCCAGGGCAGACTCGCCGCGGGCCAGGCCAGGGCGTTGCTCGCCTTAGGCAATGAAGCGATGATGACCGCCGTGGCGCGCCGGGTGATCGCCAAAGGACTTTCCACGCGCGAGACCGAGCGCCTGGTCGCGCGGCTGAAACTCGGGAGGCGAGGCCGCAGGCTGGGCGCGGCGCTCGATCCGGACCTGCGCGCCATCGTCGAGAAGTTGCAGCGCGCGCTCGGCAGCAAGGTGCGGTTAGTGCAAGGCAAGCGCAGCGGTAGAGGGAAGCTGGAAATTGAATACTACTCACTCGATGATTTGGACCGGCTCATAGCCATCTTAAGCCAGTCGCAGGCGGCAAGCCCCGGCGTGTAGCCAATCCACCACCCCACAGGGTATGCCGGGTGCTTGCTCTTCCGCCTGCGCTCCAATATAGGATAGGCCAGTTCTTTCAGGAGGTCGCTATGCTAAGAAAGAAGCTCCTCACGTCGCTCTTAGGCGCGCTCGCTGGACTTGCCGTGACCGGCTCCGGCTATTCACAAGCGCCTTTCTATCAAGGCAAGACCATCACGATTATCCAGGGACGCGAGCCCGGCGGCACTGGAGACATGCGGGCGAGATCGGTGTTTTCTTTTCTTCGGAAATACATTCCGGGGCAGCCGACCATTATCACCGAGTTTATGCCGGGCGGCGGCGGGCGAAAGGCGGCCAACCATATCTTCCGGGGGGCCCCGGCTGACGGAACGGTCATCGGCAACGTCGGCGCCGGCCTCATCGCCAACGCGGTGTTGGGTCAAACGGGGGTTCAATACGACCTGGCAAAATTAGCCTATCTGGGAACGCCGAACAGCGCATCCCACTACGTTTTCCTGAGCCGGCAGGAAGCCGGCCTCACCAGCCTTGAAAAGCTCAGGGCCGCCACCGGCGTCCGGATCGGCGCGCAGACCGTGGGACACGACATCTATATCAACGGCCGGATGTTCGCCTGGCTGTTGGGCCTCAAAGAGCCGCGGTTCGTTACCGGCTATTCAGGGCCCGAGGTGGACGCGGCGCTTTTGCGGGGAGAGGTGGATGCGCGGGCGAATATCGCGGACACTATCGCGCACCGAACGCCTGAATGGATAGAAAAGCGGCTGGTGAATTTCCACAGCATCATCGAAATCCCCAAGGGCGACAAGCACCCGCGCTTCGCCAATCTGCCGGAGGTCGAAACCTTCGCCAAAACCGACCGGGAGCGACAGGTTGTGGCGCTCAATCGGGCTTTCAGGCTTGGCGGTTCGCCCTTTATCCTTCCTCCGGGAACGCCGAAAGAGGCCACCGAGATCCTGCGCGAAGCGTTTAGAAAAACATTCGGCGATCCCGAGTTTCGCAAAGAGTTCAAAAAGCTCACGGGAGACGACCCCACGCCCATTATGCCGGAGACGCTGGAAAAATATGTGCGGGATCTGCCGCGCGATCCCGACACGATCGCGATCTTCAAGAAGCTTGCCGGCGCCGATCCGCTGCCCGCGCGGTAAGCTCGGTCGACGCAAGGAGGCCTGCCATGAAGCGAAACAAACCCGGCCACGCGCTTGCCGCCGGACTCATTCTCAGCGCCGGGCTGGCGCTGGTTTTATCGACCGCCGATTCCGCCCTGTCCCAAGCGCCCTTCTATCAAGGAAAGACGATTACGCTCATTCAGGCCACGTCGCCGGGCGGCACCTCGGATATGATGGTCAAGGCCGCCGTCCCGTATCTCAAAAAACATATTCCCGGCGAGCCGACCCTGGTCTCTGAGTACATGCCGGGCGCCGGCGGCATCAAAGCCGTCAATCACATTTACAAAAACGTTCGGCCCGACGGCCTCACGATCGGCAACGTCGGAGGCGGTCTGGTGTCCAACGCCGTCTTAGGCGAAGCCGGAGTGCTCTACGACATTAATAAATTGATTTACCTCGGCTCGCCGCACAGCCACTATCACTGGGTTTTCATGACCAGACGGGAGAGCGGCCTCGTGAACCTCGACGCGCTGCGTTCGGCCTCCGGCGTGCGCATCGGCGCGCAAGCGGTGGGCCACTCCGTCTACATCGTCGGCCGGATCTTCGCCTATCTCATGGGGCTCAAGGAGCCGAAGTTCGTCGTCGGCTACGGCGGGACAGAACTCGATCTGGCCCTGGTTCGAGGAGAATTGGACGGCCGCATCAACAACGCCGACACTTTGTTAAAACGTAATCCGGAATGGTTGGCCAAGGGAGTTGTTGACGTCCATGCCATTATGGAAGTCCCGAAAGGCGCCAAACATTCGCATTTTGCAAAGCTGCCGGAGGTGGAGGATTTTGCAAAGTCCGAAAGGGAGCGGAAGCTGTTGACGATGCTCAGAGCTTTTAGACAGGTCGGGTCGCCGTACATTCTACCGCCGGGCACGCCCAAAGAGCCGGTCAAGATTCTGCAAGAGGCGGTGGCCAAGACGTTTAACGATCCCGGTTTCCACAGTGAATACAAAAAGCTTACGGGCGACGAAGCGACCCCTCTGATGCCGGACGCGATGGAGAAGGCGATCAAGGAGCTGCCGCGGGATGCGGAGATCGTCGGGCTGTTTAAGAAAATCGCCGCCGCGGGCCCCTTGCCGCCGCGCTAACCATCCGGGAAGCTGAGTTGCGGAACACGAAAATCGTTCAAACAGTTCAATTCGTTTAACTCGCGAGAAAACGGTTAACGGCCGCAACGTTCTGAACGTGTACGTAAGGAGGTTGACCATGAGGCGCTTAACCGACGGACTGTTCAAAGCCTCTTTTTTTCTGGGGGCGCTCTCGACGTTTCTCTTTCCAAACCAGGTCTTTTCCCAGGCGCCGTTCTACCAGGGAAAGACCATCACCATCATTCACGGCCGGGATCCGGGCGGCACGGGAGATCTCAGGGTGCGAGCGTTGATTCCCCTCCTGCAAAAATATATTCTCGGAAACCCGACGATCGTAAACGAGTACATGCCCGGAGGAGGCAGCCGCAAGGCGGCCAATCATATCTTCCGATCGGCCCGTTCCGACGGACTCACTATCGGAAACCTGAGCGCCGGTATGGTTTCCCTTGCGGTGCTCGGAGAGTCCGGCGTGCTGTACGATCTCGAAAAGTTCTCTTTTCTTGGCTCCCCTTACAGCAGCTACCATTCCGTCTTTGTCACCCGAAAACAGGCCGGATTTAGCGGCGTAGAAAAACTGCGCGCGGCGTCCGGAATCCGAATCGGCGCTCAATCCGTCGGTTTCTCGACCTACAACGAGGCGCGCCTGTTCGCGTTTATTCTAGGCCTTAAAGAGCCTAAGTTCATCGCCGCGTACGCGGGCGCGGAGATCGACCCAGCCTTGATGCGCGGCGAGGTCGACGGCCGGGCGACCGGCGCCGACACGATCACCAAGCGAAACCGCGAGTGGCTCGAAAAAGGGCTGGTCGACTTTCATGCGATCGTGGAAACCCCCAAAGGCGACAAGCATCCGCGATTCGGCCATCTCCCGGAGCTTGAGAGCTTCGCTCAGTCCGATCGAGAGCGCAAACTCATCGGACTGCAGCGCGCGTTCAGGGTCACCGGCGCGCCGTTTATCCTGCCTCCGGGAGTTCCCAAGGAGCGCGTCGAGATTCTTCAGGACGCGTTTCGCAAAACCTATCGGGATCCGGCCTTCCATGCCGAGTATAAAAAACTAACCGGCGACGACGCCTCGCCTCTGCTTCCCGAAGCGCATGAAAAGGCGATCCGGGAAATTCCCCGGGACCCTGAAGTCATCGAACTGTTTAAGAAGCTGGTCGGCGCCGATCCTCTGCCGCCGCGCTGAGAAATCGATTAGGTCAGGAGAATAAATCGTAAATATGGAGACTTCGCTATTCGACGCGGCAGCCCAGGGTTTGTTGAACCTCATACAGTTGAAGGTTTGGTTTGCGCTGCTAGCCGGCGTCGCCATCGGCACTTTCACCGCGGTTGCGCCTCAGGGAATCGGGACGCCTTTGGTCTACGCGATAGCCTTGCCGGTGGTCATCAGGTGGGAACCGCTCACGGGAATCGCCTTGCTCATAGGCGCTAGCTCTGTAAGCGCCATTTGCGCGGCCTACCTACCGGTCCTTTTTGGGATCCCGGGAGGAGGCGGCTCCCAGGCAACCGTGCTCGACGGCTACCCGATGGGGAAGCGAGGCGAGGCGAGGCGAGCGCTGGGCGCGTCATTTATGGCCGGGGGGATGGGATGCCTGATCGGCACCCTCACGCTAGTCATTGCGGTGCCTGCGGCGAAGCCCCTGATCTATCTCATGGGCTCGCCGGAGCTTTTCGTCGTCATGCTTTGGGGCCTGAGCATGGTGGCGGTTCTTGCCGGGCGGCGCCCGATCAAAGGGCTCATCGCCGCCGCCTTCGGTCTCCTGATCGCGATGATCGGCCAACAGGCACAAAGCGGCGTCATGCGCTTCGTCTTCGATCAGCCTTATCTCCTGGATGGCATTTCCATAAGCATTATCGCCTTGGCCATGTTCGGCATCCCGTCCGCGCTCGACCTGGCCCTCACCAAGCTTGGTGTCGAACAGCAGGCGGTGCCGCTCAAGGGAAGCCTTTTCGACGGGATCCGGGATACCCTGCGCGAGTGGTGGCTGGTGGTGCGGTGCAGTTTCGTGGGGGTCTGGGTGGGGATCGTCCCCGGGCTCGGCTCGCAGGTGGTGGATTGGCTCGCGTATGGCCACGCGGCTCAGAGTTGCAAGGGCGCAAGAGAGAGCTTCGGTAGGGGCGACGTGCGGGGGGTGATCGCTCCTGAGAGCGCCAACGACGCCAAGGACGGAGGCGATCTGATCACGACCCTACTGCTGGGATTCCCGCAAGGGGTTGCGACGGCCCTCTTTATCGTCGCTTTGCTTGCCTGGGGTTTCCTCCCGGGCCCCGAGATGGTGAAGAAGAACCCGGAGTTGATCTACAGCATCATTTGGATTCAGGGGATTGCGGGGATTATCGGAACCCTGGTCGGCTTTGTCTTATCCGGCCAGCTCGCCAAGCTCGCGGAGCTGCGCTACACGTTCATGGTGTCGATACTTTTCATATTCATTCTGATGGGGGCCTTCAGCGTCCATCGCGATCCTCTGGATCTTGTGGCAGTGGTCGGCTTCGGGATTCTCGGCTATTTCATGAGGCGTTATGCCTATCCCCGGCCGGCCATGATTCTCGGCCTTGTCTTGGGAGACCTGATGGAGAAGTACCTCTATAGGTCGATGATGGCTTATGGGTTCAGTTGGCTCGCGCGACCCGCAGTGATCGTCCTGCTCATTCTGGCTGCCGTCTCTTTTGTCTTCACCCTGCGCGGCAGGCTTAAAAGCAAGTCGGAGTCCCCGGCTTCTCTAGGTGGGGCGATGGGGAGGGCTGAAGATGAAAGCTAATTTTGGTTTGTTTTTTCTGGCTATATTTTTGGTGGCGGTTTGGACCGGTTGGGAGTGGCCTTACATTGCCAAGCTCATGCCGGTCTACATTGCCGCCATACCGGGCTTTGCCCTGGTCCTGGTCCAACTTTACCGGGATGCCACAGACTGGGAGGGCGGTCGGGGCGGGCAAGGCGGAGGCATCGAGATGGATGAGGTCTACGATCTGAAGTTGGAGAAAAAAGTCGAGCTCCGACGCACCGTGGCTTTTTTCGCGTGGTTCGCGGGCGGCGCCTTGGCGATCTGGGTGTTCGGTATTGTGATCGCCTTGCCCGCTTTGGTGTTTCTGTATGCCCTGGTTGAGGGGAAGGAGCGGTGGATCACCTCGCTTGCCATGAGCGCCTGCACGTTTCTACTCGTCTGGGGGCTGTTCGAATATATGCTCGAATCAAGGTGGCCGCCGGGAGTTCTTTTCCGCTAGAGTAGCTTCGAGTTCGCGTTTCGAATTGGAGCCCGAGAGCCGAGACTGACGCTCCTCGGCCTACCGCGTCTTAAAAATCTCCTGGAAGAGTTTTACATTGTCGGCGAAGTATTTGTAGTCGTCGGGTCGCTCAACGATCCGCTGATAACCTCGAAAGAGGCGTGCCGGTTTAGGTTCTACGTCGCTCCGAACTGGAATCCTCTGGAATTCCAATAGCATCGCCTGTCCTTCCTTGGAGAGCAGATAATCAAGGAAAAGCCTGGCCGCATTGGGGTTCGGCGCTTTGGAGCCTACCATGAGTGGATCGATTTCGACCACAGCGGGCTCGAGCGCTACCCAGTCCATGGGTCCTCCCTTAAACTTGTCCCTCTCCACAGTGTGGGCATACGCAATGATAAGGGGATACTCTCCGGCAGAAGTCATGGTGACCCTTTCAGTGTTTCCCCTACTGAGCACTGGATCCTGAGCGGCCAACTTTCTCATGTAGTCCACTGCTTTTTCCCTGCCCCAGGCGGAGGCAAGACCCTGAAGGAGGAGATACGCTTCGTTATCCATCGAGATCTTTCTCCCCTTCCATTTGGGTTCTAGAAGAGCTTCATAGGTCTTAGGAACCTCGTCTTTCTTTACCAGCTTCGTGTTGTACCCCAGAGCATTAGGAACGACGTAGTACGTGTACCAGTAACCCTCCTTATCGAAGAGATCCGGATCGATCCTTGCGGTCTCCGGCGACCGATAGGCAGCTAAGAGACCTCTCTCCTTGAAGGCCTGAATCATCTCCCCTCTGCCACCCACTACATCAAAGAACGATTTTCCGGCCCGGGACTCGGTTAGCACCCGATTCATCAGTGCGCCTCCCCCCAGACGCAGGAAGCTGGTCTTGATAAAAGGGTATCTCTCTTGAAACCGATCTACGACCACCTTGCTTTGATCGATGGCCATCGACGTGTACCACATAACGGCGCCTTCTTTTTTCGCGGCCTCGATGATCTTGGGATCGGTGCTCGTTTGAGAGAGAGAAGCGGCGGGTAGAAAAAAGAAAAGCGCCGCGAACAGTATGGACGTGAATCCAATCTTCATTTGAATCCTCCCTTAGGCTTTGATAGCGCCGCCATACAACATATGAAGGCTGAGAGTCAAGAGAAGTGAGAGTCGCCGGCCTTTCGGTGAATTTCAACAAAGGCAAAAGCGCTGCTAAATTTGCACGGCTATTGACGGAATGATATGTATACCGCTTGATCTGAAGTTCAACGGAGGTTCGAGATGGATGCCCCTCTTCCCGAGAGTGAATACCGTGAGCGCTATGAGCGGGCGAGCGCCCTCATGGAGCGCGACGGGCTTGACGCCCTGGTGGTCTCTGGACGCGATAACTATTGGTACTTCACCGGCCTGATCAGCTATCAGTTCGATCACCTCATGCGTCCGCAAATCTGTTTTCTTCCCAAGGGAGGGAAACCTCTTGTCCTGGTTTACGGGAACGAGCGCGCAAAGGCTAAGACTCTACCGTGGATCGGCGAGGTAAGGAGCTATGTGGACGTCCCCTTTCCCCAGGAGATGATCAGCAACTCCCTGAAAGAGATGGGCTTGGGCGCGGGCAAATTGGGTTTTGAGCTCGGGGAGGATCAACGGCTGGGTTTTCCCGCGAACTATCTCTCGGGACTCCGCGAGGCCTTACCCAAGGCGGAAGTTATGGACGCCTCTCCCGCCCTCTGTGACCTTAGGATCATCAAAAGCGCGCTTGAGATCTCTGCGATGCGAAAAGCCTGTGACATCTCGATGAAGGCCTACGATCGCTGCCTCCCGCAACTCCAGCCGGGCATGACTCGGCGTGAGGTTGCAGAGCGTCTGTTCATAGCGATGATTGAAGAGGGCGCTAACCCCCGCACACCGGGCTTTCTTATGTTGAACGCCTCTACGGCTTACGACGATCGCCGCTACGAACGCGGCGACCGAATGATAGCGGACTTTGGCGCATGCTTCGAGGGCTACTTTGGCGACATTACAAGGATGGCTATTTTTGGACCACCTAGCGCCGAGCAGAGGACAGAACATCAGGTCGCCTGGGACCTAATCAGACGCTGCGGCGAGGCGATGAAACCAGGCACTCCCATCGCCGAGTTATCCCGCATCGCAAACCGTGAACTGGAAAAGAGAGGTTACGCTAAAGTTGAAAGCCCCAAACGGATCGGCCATGGCATCGGCCTGGCCCGGGCCGAACCTCCCTCCCTCAACGAAGTGGAAAAAGCCGTTCATAAACCTGGGATGATTCTGGCGCTTGAGCCCAAAGTTCGCACTGAAAAGGGATCTGTCCACCTCGAAGAGGATGTTCTCATCACCGAAGCCGGCGCGGAGTTTTTGACCTCCGGAGCCGGGGAATTGCGAGTTGTAGAGTGAGACAGTGAGGCAGTGAACAGTGAGACAAACGGGCATCCTTTATCTCTCCAATGATGAAGTCAAAGGTCTCCTCGACCTGGGTCAAGCCATTGAAATAACCGAGCAGGCTTTGCGCGACCATGGCGAAAGTCGCGTCATCTGGTCAAAGCCCGAGGATCTTGCGATTAAACCGGATCACGGCTGGCAATCGTGGGTGACGGGCTGTGCGCTAGTTTCCCGTTCAATCGCAGGGTTTCGTTTCCGATCGATCAAGGCCGAGGGCGGGAGCCGTGATCCATCGCGTGCCGCGCAGGGACCGCGGCGGATTCTTATCCTGACTGACCGCGAAGGGGGTGAGGTCCTTGCCATCATGGACGAAGACTGGTGTCACGCGGTACGCACCGGGGCCGCCGCAACAGTCGCCTGCCGCACCCTGGCCCGCAAGGATTCTTCCACTCTAGCCATGTTAGGCGCTGGGGACACAGCCCGCGCCACCCTTCCGGTGATGGCGAGAGCCTTCCACCTAAAAGAGGTTCGCGTTACCTCCCGCACCCCGCAGTCGCGCGAATCCTACGCCAAGGAACTCGGAGAACAACTTGCCGTCGCCATCCGGCCTGTGGATACGGCTGAAGCGGCGCTGCAAGGCGCAGATATGGTCATCTCCGCCACCACTACCTCACGGCCCTTTGTTCGCGAAGAGTGGCTTGAAGAGGGTGTCTTCGTCTACTCTATCGGCAAGCACCAGGAGATGGAAAACGCGGTTTACAAAAAAGTGGACAAGTTTGTCGTCGATAGCTGGGAGCACTGCAAAAAGAAGTCCGACCTGGATCGGATGCTCAAAGAAAAATTCCTGACTAAGGATGATCTTTACGCCGAGCTCCCTGGTCTGATTGCCGGCCGTAAAGCGGGGCGGGAGTCGGATCGAGAACGCATTTTCATGCGCGCTATCGGCCTCGTCAATCAGGATATCGCCATTGCCGACTGGGTTTATCGGCGCGCCCTGGAGGCGGGGGTGGGCACACGCCTGCCGTTTTGAGGATAGAGGATCGATCTTCTGTCGCCTATCCTCGATCCTCAGCTTTGCAAAAGCATTTTTAGTTCCTCCCACTCCGTAACCGGCGCGGAACAGGTGAAATTGTGGCAGACGTAGACGGTCGGCTTGCCGTCTCTTTGGGTTTTGCCTTGGAGAAGCGGCGATAGCTTCCCGGCGGGGGCGCCTGGCGCGACGATCTGGATCGTCTTGTTGGGCAGGTAGAGCGAATGAATCTTCCTTAGCAACTCTTGTTCGCCCGCGCCGTTTTTGTCTCCCACCAAGACGATCTCTCTGGGTTTCTCTAAATAAAAATCGAGCGCCGCGACCATGTGGGCAAAGCCGAAAGGCTGGGCTTCCATAGCGTCGTAGTAAAGCCGCAGGATTTTCTCCGCCCGCTTCAGAAAACCCTCCTCGCCGGTGTAGTGGTGGAGTCGCAGTAACAGCTGGGCGGCCGTGGAATTTCCCGACGGAATGGAGCTGTCGAAGGCCGGTTTGGTGCGGCTGATCAACTTCTCGTGCGATTTTCCCGTGTAGAAAAAGCCGCCGTCGATATCGTCCCAGAACTCCCGGATCATGATGCCCGCGAGCTCGATCGATCGTTCCAAGTTCGAGCGCTCCAGCGTCGCCTCATAGAGATCGAGCAGGCCCGTGGCTACGAAGGCGTAGTCGTCGAGGTAACCGGGAAGCATTGCCTTGCCGTCTTTGTAGGTGTGCAGAAGAAGGCCGTCTTTGAACATCCGCCTGAAGATAAAGTCCACGGTTTTCTCCGCAGCCCCAAGGCAATCCGGCGCCGCTAAAATTTTCCCGGCTTCCGCCAAGCCCGAAAGCATCAGGCCGTTCCAGGACGTAAGGACTTTCTCATCGCGGAACGGCTTCACCCGCTTTTCCCGCTCCACAAAGAGCCTGGCCTTAGCCTCGGCGATTAAGGTCTTAACCTGGGCCCCCTCCTTGCGGAAAAGCTTCGCCGCCTGCTCGACGGTCAAGGTTGGATGGAGAATGTTTTTCTCCTCGAAGTTGCCCAACTCGGTCACGTCGTAAACGCGGCAAAAAATCTCTCCGGCCTCCTCCCCTACGATTCGCGTCACCTCATCCTCAGTCCAGACGAAGAATTTCCCCTCGTCTCCTTCGCTGTCGGCATCCTGGGTGGAATAGAAACCCCCCTCCGGACCCCGCATCTCGCGGAGCAGATAGGCAACTGTCTCCTCGACGGTCCTCTTGAACAACGCCGCCAGCGTGATGGTATACGCCTGGGCATAGACGCGGAGCAGTTGGGCGTTGTCGTAGAGCATTTTCTCGAAATGGGGCACCAGCCACTTTTCATCGACGGAATAGCGGTGAAAGCCGCCGCCCAGGTGATCGTAAATTCCCCCCTCGGCCATGCTGGTGAGCGTGTGCGCGACCATTTCGAGAAAACGCGGGCTTTTGGATTTGCGCCAGTGGCGCAGAAACAGCTCGTAAACTCCGACGTTTGGAAATTTGGGCGCCCGGCCCAGGCCGCCGTGGTCCGGGTCGTAAGCCTCCGTAAGCTTCTCGGCGCTCTGCGCGATGATGTCGGGAGAAAACGAACGGCGGCTCTCCTCGACGCTGCCGAGGCGTTTTAATACGCCGAGAATCTGCTCGACGCTCTTCTCCACCTCGTGCGGCCGCTCACGGTAGGCCTGAGCTACGGCTCTCAGCACTCTGGGAAAGCCCGGTGCGCCATAGCGGTCTTCCGGCGGGAAATAGGTGCCGCCGAAGAACGGCTTACCCTCCGGCGTCAGAAAAACGGTCATCGGCCAGCCGCCGCGTCCCGTCAGCATCTGCACGGCGTTCATGTAGATATCGTCGAGATCGGGCCGCTCCTCGCGGTCCACTTTAATGCTGACGAAGTTTTCGTTCATCACTGCGGCGATCTCTTCGCTCTCGAACGACTCCTTCTCCATCACGTGGCACCAGTGACAGGCGGAGTAGCCGATACTCAAGAGAACAGGCTTGTTTTCGGATTTCGCCTTCCGAAAGGCCTCTGTACTCCAGGGGTGCCAATCGACCGGGTTGTGCGCGTGCTGCAGAAGGTACGGGCTGGTTTCGTGGATCAGGCGGTTGGTATGCACGTTTCGTTTAGTTTCTGGTAAAGTTGGGAGGGCAGCGGATTATCCCTCGCCCCCTTCGGCTTCGAAGTGAACGCCGCCGGCCGTTCGAAGAGCCCGCGCATCCGATACCGACGGTGGGAATAAGCAGCGACCCATTGCGCGGGCTCGGAGAGCGGGTGGCGGCATGCATTGTCGAGTTTTATTTAGCGCCGAGCTGTTTAGCGAAGCCGCTGGTCTCGATCTCCTGGAGAAAAGAATTCTCTATAATCTCGTCCGGCTTTACCGCCTTCGCCTTCGGGTTGCTCTCGGCGATCGTGTCGAGCAGAAACTTCATTCCTTTGAGGTTCGTGTACGGGACCGTCGCCGTCTTCGGCGCGTAGTAATCGTAGGCGGATTGGATGACGTCGGCATCCGTGACGCGCAGGTGCCGCTCCAGGACTTTCAGGCCAAAGGCTCTGTCGGTCTTGAAGCGGTGAATGCCTTCGACCAGGGCCTTCATGAAGCGGGCCATGAGATCGCGGTTTTTGTCGATGTAAGATTTGGTCGTGCCGATTCCGCTATGCTGATAGTCGAGGCCGATGGTGGAATAGTCGAGCAGGGAACGGTAGCCCGATTTTTTTGCGAGATGAGCGAAAGCCTGTTCGAGCAACGTTCCTTGGATCGCTCCTTGCGCCACCGCGGCCAGTCGCTCCGCGTTGCCGCCGGTTTGCAGGATCGTCACATCCTTGCCCGGCTTGAGGCCGTTTTTCTCCAACCCCCAGCGGGCCAGAAAGTCGGCTGATCCGCCAAAGCGCGCGATGCCGATTCTTTTGCCTTTGAGATCCTCGAGTCGCGTGATCTCCTTGGAGACGATCAGCTCGTACGGAGCGAAGTTAACCATGCCGGCGACCATGACCGCATCTCTGCCCGCGAGGTGAACGTTGATCAGTCCGGACCCGGCGATGCTGATGAGGCCGACCTCGCCGGCGAGCATCGCGGAGAGCGCGGTGGAAGAGCCGGACATGATGAGCGGCTTCACATCAAGCCCGTGTTTTTTGAAGTAGCCGCCGTCGACACCGGCCAAGACCGGCGCATTGGAAGGCGTGACCGAGACGAGGCCTACGTAAACGGTCGGAATTTTCTGCGACCAGGCGGGCGCTGGAAAACAGGCGAGCAAAATCAGGGACGCGGCAATCGCGATGCTGTTTCGCATGACGGACCTCCAAGCGTGGGAGCGGTTAGTGGCACACGTAACCCTAGCGGAGCTTTAAATCGAACGCCACCGGCCCTTTCTCTCCCCGCCGCGTCTGGAACTGAACGGTGTCCCCTTCATTGATGCCGTCGAACTCGACGCGCGGGGCGAGACTGCCGCGGTGGAAGAACACATCGTCGCTGCCGTCGTCGGGAGTGATGAAGCCGAAGCCCTTCTCCCTGATGATCTTTTTTACCGTTCCGGTCATAAGCCGCGCTTCCTCCTTGCTTTCCGAAGCTTAGCATCTCCTATCCCGTTTCGCCGGTCGCTGCAAGTTACGCTGTTTGTTAGGGCCACGTCAATCGGCGATAAGGTCCGGCCGTCCAAAGCCAACGCGGCCGCATTGTTTGACAAAATTCCGGCAAGTTGTTAGGGTCGGGGTTGCTCAAAATCTCAGCGGGCCTTTTCCAGGAAAGCGACGTGGGGAGTCCGCGGGAAGCTAAGATCTTCGATGCCTGCAAGTGTCGGCGTCAAAGTTAGGAGAAACGATGTGAAGAGATCGATTGTTGCGGCAGCTTTTTCTGCCGCGTTGCTTACCGCCGTTTTGCCGGGGACGAGTTTCGGCCAAGAG
>MGSS01000038.1:0-7747 GCA_001798595.1 Deltaproteobacteria bacterium RIFCSPLOWO2_12_FULL_60_19
TTGATGTTGAAATCTCCCAGCTCGCGCGCCAGCGAGCGCGTCATGGCGACGACCGCGCCCTTGGAGCTAACGTAGTGGAGGAAATTCTCGTTGCCCTTGAAGAAGGTGCTCGAGGTGACGTTGACGATCTTGCCGCGCTTTTGCGCTTTCATATGGGGCGCGACGGCCTTCACGCAGAGAAATATGCCCCGCACGTTGACCGCCATGATCTTGTCCCACTCGTCCACGGCGATCTGCTCGAACGGCTTGCGCACGATCGTGCCGTACACAGCCGCGTTGTTCACCAGGATATCGATCCGTCCGTAGGCCGCCAAAACTTTCCGCGCCATCTCCTGAGTTTGCTTTTCATCCGAGACGTCGATCCTGAGCGCCAGCGCCTTGCCATCCGCGTTAACGATGTCTTTAACGACCGGATTCGGATCGAGAATATCCACGACCGCCACGGCAGCGCCCTCTTTCGCGAGCCCGCGCGCGTAGTGCGCGCCGATGCCCTGCGCCGCGCCGGTGACGATGGCAACCTGGTCTTTAAGACGCATAAAACCCTCCGCACCGCATTTATATCTTACGGGCGGGGCGGCTCGCAAGGCGCGACGTAGGGCTGTCTCTTACAGTCACTGCGCCGTATAAAATTGTTGACACATCAATGAGCCAACGACTGAGACCAAAAACAGGAAACCGATGAGACCCAATCCCATCGCTCCCTGGGAGCTTCGCATCGGAGGCTTAAGGGTGTATTATGAAGTCGAAGAGCTTCCTGATCCCAAAGTCGTGATTTTGGCCGTTGGGGTTAAGGAGAGGAATAAGGTTCGAATCGGGAAGGAAGTGGTCCAGCTATGACGAAGGTCGAATTGAAAAAGGCCTCAGGGCCTCTATCTGAGTACGCTCAAAAGGCGAAAAAAGGACCTATCATCGTCGTCAAATCGGGGAAGCCCTTTGCGGCCGTCGTGCCCATTCGCAACGCGGATGACGAGACGGTGTCTCTCAGCACCGATCAAAAGTTTCTGGCCATTATCGAACGCTCTCGTTCCCGGTTCAAAAGGGAAGGCGGCGTATCCTCGCGGGAGATCCGCCGCCGTTTAAAATTGGGATCGTAGGGGCCCAGCCGCGATTTCGATTACAGTCAACCTAGTCAACAACAAACCGGCACACGGCGGATGCTTCCATCAGGCAACGCGAGCGTGAACTTGCTTGTCGATCTTTGCGCCAACCGTGCGTTTGGCGATTCTCAGATCGAAGTCGGCCTGAAGTCCAAGCCAGAGATCGGAGGAGACGCCGAAGTACTTGCCCAGTCGCAGCGCGGTATCGGCGGTGATAGCACGTTGCCCGTTTACGATAGCGCTGATACGGCCGGGTGGAACGGCGATATCCCGGGCGAGGCGATTGATGCTGATACCCATTGGCCTCATGAATTCCTCTAAAAGGATCTCTCCGGGATGAATCGGTTCGAGCAGTTTCTCGCGAGCCATATATCCTCCTTAATGATAGCCGACGATCTCAACGTCGTAGGCGTCGCCGCTTCGCCAGAGGAAACAAATACGCCACCGATCATTGATACGGATGCTGTACTGGCCCCTGCGGTCTCCTTTTAAGGCTTCCAGGCGGTTGCCCGGAGGAACCAGCAAGTCTTGCAGAGATCGGGCGCGATGAAGGTACAGAAGTTTTCTTCGCGCGACTCGCTCGATGGCGCGGAAGCGAGGCGCGTTTACGTCCGCGAACAGCGCTTCCGTCTCCTTGGATCGAAAGGAGCGAATCATCAAACGTGAGTCTATTACGCGCCACGGAATAGTTCAAGCCGCCGCACTATTAGACATTCGAACGGAAGTCGCTCTGTATCCGTTCTCTTGCTATGAGATCGGGCCTGATGGGACGAAAACCAACCATTTCCCGTACCTTGTAAATTTGAACCGATTGTGCAAATCTACAAGGTATGCGTTACGTCTTCCGGCAGCAGACCGAACATCTTCGGTCGCTTCTCCGCTCTTTCCCCGCCGTGCTCCTGGTGGGGCCGCGGCAGTGCGGCAAGAGCACCCTTGCGCGCCGCCTCCTGCCGGGCTGGACTCATCTCGACCTCGAACGGCCGGCCGACCTTGCCGTCATGGCCGCCGACCTTGAAGGCTTTTTTGACGCCCATCCCCGGTCGGTGGTGATCGACGAGGCGCAGCGGCTGCCCGAGGTGTTTTCTGTCCTGCGCTACGTGATCGACCGAAAGCGCGGCAACGGGCGCTTTCTCCTGCTAGGTTCGGCCAGCCCCACCCTCATGCGCTCGGTTTCCGAGACGCTTGCGGGCCGGGTGGCCCTAGTGGAACTCACGCCTTTTCTCGCCTCCGAACTGGCGGGGACCGCCCGGGCTTCCGACCGCTGGTTCTGGGGCGGCTTCCCGCCGGTTCACGCCCTGCGGGAACCGGGCGCTCGCGGGGAGTGGCTCAACGCTTACGTCTCCACCTTCATCGAGCGCGATCTGCCGGCCCTTGGCTTGGGTCTCCCCGCGCGACGGTTGCGCATCCTCTGGACGATGCTGACGCATATCCACGGCAACCTCTTGAACGTCTCCGACCTCGCTCGCTCCCTGGTCGTGTCCTCCCATACGGTGGCCGGCGACCTGGACGTGCTCGAAGGAGCTTACATGATTCGCCGCCTTCCCCCTTACCACGCCAACGTGCAGAAGCGCCTGACAAAAAGCGCGAAGCTCTACGTGAGAGACACGGGTCTATTGCACTTCCTGGCCGGCCTGCGCCGGCCACGGGACCTCGCGACCTGGCCCAGGCGAGGCGCATCCTTCGAAGGCATGGTCATCGAGGAGTTGGCTGGACTCACCGCGCATCGCCTCGTTCGTCCCGAACTGTTCTTCTGGCGAACTCAGGCCGGCGCGGAGGTCGATCTGCTGATCGTCGAAGGACGACGCATTCTCCCTGTCGAGATCAAGCTCGGAGCGGCGGTAAACCAGTATGCCGTGGCCGGGCTGCGTCAGTGCATGAAGGATCTCGGGCTAAAGCGGGGCTGGGTGATTTCGACGGCGAGCGAAAGGCGGCGCCTGTCTCCCGGCATCGAGATCGTTCCCTGGAGCGAGATCGCCTCGGGGAAAGTAGAGCTGTTCTGACTCTGCTTCAATGCCGATTCCGAACTCCATCTCCCCACGGTTCGACTATTAACCGCCTCGGCGAATGCGCGAGAGAGTAGGAGCGGTGAATTATCTAAACTGCGTCACCGTATCCACCAACGCGGGCTTGCCTTCTTTCTTGATGAACTCGATCGCCCGCTTGAGGGCGGGACCGACCTGGTCGCCGTTGAAGATCGGTCCTTCGCCGTAACAGCCCATGCCTTTGGCGATGGTCGCGAAATCCGGCGGCGGGTTGTCGATCTCCATGCCGATGTTGGCGAGCTTCTCGTCCGTGCCTCGCTGCGAGGCCATCCGAATCTGGTGCTCCCAGTCGTTGTAGTAGGCGCGGTTGTTGTACATGACGACCAGCATCGGAATCTTGTCGTGCGCGCCGATCCAGAGCGTTCCGGGATCGAACATGAGGTCGCCGTCGGGCTGGATGTCCACCACCAGCCTGCCCGTCCCGCGATGGGCCAGGGCGACGCCGGTGGAGATGCCGATCTGCGTGGAAGTTCCCAATGCCTTGCCGGGATGGCGATACGGCTTGTCGAAGTCCCAGAGTTTAAGCGCCCACTCTTCGAGCGTATTGGCCGTCAGCACCCAATCCTCGTCCTTGATCGCCTGCCAGATTTCATGCGCCAAGCGCGGCAGCGACATCGGCTCGCCTTTCCAATGTTTCTTCACCGCCTCCTGCCACGACGCCCGGAGCGCCTGGTGCGTTCGCTTGTGCTCCTCGAAGCGGGCGCGGATCTCTTCATGTTTCTTGCCGTTCTTGCCGAGCAGCTCCTCGCACATCTTCGTCAGCTGGGGAATCGCCACCAGCGTGTCGGCCGCGACGTGGAGATCGATCTCCTGGAGCTGCATGTAGTCCTGCGACCATTTGCTGATGTGGAGATCGGCGAATCCGATATCGATGATCTTGCAGTCCTTGCGCGTGCGGTAGACGGTCTTGCGCGTGATCTTATCGAGCTTGACCAGCGGGCCGTAGAGGTCTCTCACGTCGAGGGAGAGAATCAGGTCGGCCTTTTCGATCACGTCCGAGCCGGTGAGATTGAGGGGATGACTGGTCGGAAAATTAAGCCGCCGGTTGAAATCCAACACCGGCGCGGCGAGCAATTCCGCCAGCTTGACGAGGTTATGGAACGACTCCGGATTCCTGCCCGTGTAGTCCGCGAGGATTACCGGATTTTTAGCGGCGAGGAGCATCTCCGCCGCGTTTCCCAGCGCCTTCAAATCCCCCTGGATCGGCGACGGCGGCATCAGACGCGCGACATTGGGCACGGGGACCTCCCCCTTGAGCAGATCCTCCTGGATGGCCGCGTCCCAGCAGAGATAGACGGGTCCTTTAGGCTCGGTCATCATCACGCGATAGGCGCGGGCGAAGGATTCCGGCACGCTGCCGGCGTTGTGCGGCTGGTCGTCCCACTTCACATAATCCCGCACGGCGTTGCCTTGCACGTTGGCGGTGTGAATCCAGTCGATCTGCGGCCGGCGGCGCGTCGTGTCCATCGGGCCGGTGGCGCCCATGACCATCACCGGCACGCGGTCGAGATAGGCGTAAAAGATCGCCAGGCACGAGTGCAGAAGCCCCACGACGTCGTGAACGATCGCAACCATCGGCTTGCCCGACGCCTTGGCGTAGCCGTGGGCGATCTGCACGGCCGTCTCCTCGTGAGTGCAGGTGACGATCGGCATCTCGTTTTTGCCGTAGTTGACGAGCGAATCGTGCAGCCCGCGATAGGTCGCGCCGGGGTTTAAGCTGACATAGGGGATTTTGTAAGCCCGCATCATGTCGACGATCACGTCGGATCCGTATTTCTCGTAAGCCATTATAGCCTCCTTAGAATCAGTTCTAGTCATATAGCCCGCTTCACTTTGCCATGCAAGGGAGCGACAAAAATCCCGCTGCTATTACAATGGCTTGGAGTTTTCACCCGCGTTGACAAAGCAGCGACCGTAAGCTAAATTACCAGCCTCCGAGCCGTAAAAACCAAAAAGGAGGCTCCGCTATGGATAAAGGAGAGGAAGAGTTTATCGTCTCTCTTTTGGACAGGGACCCCGAGCTTAAGCAGTATTACGAAGAGCACCAGGAACTGGAAAAGAAACTGCAAGAATATCAGCACAAACCCCATTTGAGTCCCCCGGAAGAAGTGGAAAAGAAAAGGCTACAGAAGCTCAAACTCGCCGGCAAAGATAAGATCATGGAGATCCTCGGGCGCTACCGCCACGGCGGAGCCCACCGGGACACCTAAGGAGCGGTGATGAAAAAAAGCGGCGCAGAAATATTCGTCGAGTCGCTGAAACAAGAAGGGGTTGACGTCGTCTTCGGAATCCCCGGCGGGGTGGTACTGAAGATTTTCGACGTGCTCCATCAGCAGAAGGATGTCGAAGTCATCCTGACTCGCCACGAGCAGGGCGCCGCGCACATGGCCGAGGGCTACGCCAAGGCGACCGGCAAAGCCGGCGTCTGCCTCGTGACCTCCGGTCCGGGCATGACCAACATTGTCACCGGATTGGCCGACGCCTTCATGGACTCCGTGCCGCTTGTCGCCTTCACCGGGCAAGTCTCGACCAGTCTCATCGGCAACGACGCGTTTCAGGAAGCGGACAACGTCGGCATCAGCCGCCCCTGCACCAAGCACAACGTGCTGGTGAAGGACGTGAACGACCTCGCGCGCACCATTAAAGAGGCATTCTACATCGCGACGACGGGGCGGCCCGGGCCGGTCCTGGTGGATATTCCCAAGGACGTGAGCACCGACAAGGCGGAGTTCAAATATCCGGACAAGGTGAGTCTCAAGGGTTACAACCCGACCTACGAGGGAAACAAGCACCAGGTCAAGCAGGCCGCCGAAGAGATTCTCAAAGCCAGAAAGCCCGTGATCTACGTCGGCGGCGGGGCGCTGTTCTCCGACGCCGCGGACGAGGTCAAGGAGCTGGCGGAGTTGACGCAGATCCCGGTCACGATGACGCTAATGGGGCTCAGCAGTTTTCCCGGCGTCCACGCGCTCTCGATGGGGATGTTGGGGATGCACGGCGGCTACTGGACCAACATGGCGATGCACCAGGCCGATCTGCTGATCGCCGTCGGCGCGCGCTTCGACGACCGCGTTACGGGGAAGGTTTCGGAATTCAGTCCCGCGGCGCGCGTCATCCACATCGACATCGATCCGACTTCGATCCGCAAGAACATCGAAACTCATATCCCGATCGTCGGCGACGTGCGCACCGTGCTGCGCCAGTTAAACGTGCTCTTGCGCTCGATGGACGGCAACCAGAGCGAGCGGCGGGAGCGGCTGCGTCCGTGGCTCGGCCAGATCGAAGAGTGGAGGCGCGCCCATCCGTTTCAGTACCGCCAGGACGACAAAACGATCAAGCCGCAGTACGTGATCGAAAAGCTTTATGAGTTGTCGAAACATGACGGCATCATCGCGACCGACGTCGGCCAGCATCAGATGTGGGCGGCGCAGTACTTCAAGGGGAGCAGGCCGCGCACCTTCATCACCTCCGGCGGGTTAGGCACGATGGGCTTCGGCTTTCCCGCGGCGCTCGGCGCGCAACGGGCCTATCCGGACAAGCTCGTGGTCTGCATCACCAGCGAAGGCAGCTTCCAGATGAACCTGCAGGAGCTGGCCACGGCGGCGATCTACAAGCTGCCGGTGAAGATCGTGATGCTCAACAACGGCTTTCACGGCATGGTGCGCCAGTGGCAGGATCTGTTTTACGAGGGGCGCCACGCCTCAAGTTACCTCGGCAAGATTCCGGACTTTCTCAAGCTCGCCGAGGCCTACGGCATCCACGGCATTCGCGCGGGCAAGCCGGACGAGGTCGAGCCCGCGCTGCGCGAGGGATTGAAGCACAAAGGTCCCGTGCTGCTGGACTTTCAGGTGGATCCGTTCGAGAACTGCTATCCGATGATCCCGGCGGGCGGCGCGCATCACGAGATGGTGCTCGAAGACCCGCCCGATCTCAGGAAGGCGGATCGCGGCGCAGCGGCGAAGAAGAAGGGGGCGGAGGGGGAGGGCGAGCTTCCCGCCTAGATGAGACTCCGGTTTCGCGCCATCGTCCCTTTGATTGAGTTGACGGCCTTGGTTCGAGAAGTCCCGGTTTACGGGTAGGTGCCGGTATATCCATGGAACATATTATCTCCGTCCTGGTCGAAAATAAGTTCGGCGTGCTCGCCAGAGTGGCGGGCCTGTTCAGCGCGCGCGGCTATAACATCGAGAGCCTCTCGGTCGCGCCGACGCTCGACCCGACGGCCTCCATGATTACGATCGTCACCGTCGGCGACGACCGGATCGTCGAGCAGATCATCAAGCAGCTCAACAAAGTGATCGAGGTGATGAAGGTCATCGATCTCACGGAGGCGAGCCACCTCGACCGCGAAACGGCCTTAATCAAGATCAACACCAGCACCAAGCCCGAGCACCGCGACGAGGCGATCAGGATCTGCGATATCTTTCGCGCCAAGATCGTCGATTCGTCGCCGACCACGTACACCATCGAAATCACCGGCGACGTGGAAAAGGTCGAGGCGCTGATCAATATGCTAAGACCCCTGGGAATCAAGGACCTGGTCCGCACCGGCCGCATCGCCATCGGCCGCGAGACCGCCAAGGCTCCCGCCCGGCGAGAGCCGTAGGCCGCAAG
>MGSS01000038.1:7782-14338 GCA_001798595.1 Deltaproteobacteria bacterium RIFCSPLOWO2_12_FULL_60_19
CAGGCTGACGAGAGCCGGAATCCATACCCCCTCTTGGTCTCCCCCTTAGCAAGGGGGAGATTTAGTGGGGATTCTGGATTCCCGCGTCCGCGGGAACGACGCGCGGGGCGCGGCAACTTTTTCGGTGAACCTCCGGAACGGGACACACCTGTTTTCCCAGTCGCGCGCCCGATCTTCCTTGACAAAAAGCCGGCACTCCAACTATCGTAGCCGCAACTTTCCCGTTCGCGGATTTACAGCCGGACGGAAGCCGTCCGTAGCCGGAGGAAAATCGAAATGCGAGTCTCTTCGATCTTAATCGGTGTCAGCTTGTGCGCGTCGCTTGCTTTTCTAGCCGACGGCGCTGAGACGACAAAATATCCCGCGCCGCGGTTTCCCTCCTACTTAAAGCCGCCGAAGTCGATCGACGACATCATGCCGTATGCGCGGGCCGCGGTGCGGCAGACGGGCGGGCGGACGCCGCTGGGGCTGGCCGAAAAAGGCCGGACCGTCGCCATCTTCAGCGAGCCGGCGGCGGACGAGATGGTCATGCAGGCGATCAAAACGGCCTACGAAGAGCGCGGCGTGAAGGTCCAGATCGTGCCGGAGCACCAGCTCTTGGGCGTGACCAAGCAGGAGGCTCTCAAAGCCGTCAAGGCGCTGCGCTGGTACACCTCCGAGCAGGGTTATATGGAAGCGGAGCGCTGGATCACGCAGCGCTTCTCCGAGCCGGATGTGCCCAAGAAGTGGCTGAAAGAGCGCCGCCCCGATCTCTACCAGGCGCTGTTTGAAAAGGAAGAGGCGACCGCTCCAGAGCAGGTAGCGCTGGCAAGAAAGTTCGGCGGCCGGAACGTCGCGCAGGCGATTATCAAGTATTTGGACCAGCATCCCGAGGTGAACATCGTTTTCTGGCGTCGCGGCGGGCGGACCGCCACGAAAAGGGCGCTGGAGCCGCACGAGCGCAAGCTCTACGGCAATTTTATTTTCGACAACCGCTACGAGCTGATGAACAAAGCTTCGACGTTTCCCGGCGATGTCTGGAGACTGGTGGAAGAGAGAGTGATCGAGCCGCTCGCCTGGATCGATCAGGCGCACGTGACGGACGCGGAAGGAACCAACTTCACGTTCGAGGTGGATGAAAAGCAGGCCAAAGCGTGGGCCGAAGGCGCCTACCAACAAGGGCATCTCTTCATGTTTCCCCATCAGGCGACGGGCCGCTTTCCCTATTCCTCGGTGGAGTACCCGGCCTTCACGAAGAAATACAACCCGCGCTATCTCATCAAGGTCAACGGCGTTTTCGCCGGCAGTTGGAACCACGCCGGGGCGTTTCCGCGCCTGGAGGTCCACGTCAAAGACGGCTACGTCAAAGAGGTCAAAGGCGGCGGCGTTTACGGCGAGCTGTGGCGCGAGTTTCTTAAATATCCCAAGATCAACGAGGCGACTTACCCCTACCACGACCAGCCCGGCTACTGGTGGATTTATGAGTCCGGCCTGGGAACCAATCCGAAATTCTTCAAGCGGCCGGACGAGAATTGGGAAGGGCACAACCAATCGGAGCGCAACAACGCGGGAGTGATCCACTGGGGTTTCGGTCTGCGTCTCGACCACGGTCCCGACGGCGCCGTGGAGTCGAAGGAATGGACCGAATTCGCGCGCAAGAACGGCCTGCCCAACGACCACTGGTGGCACATCCATAATTTCTTTATTACCTATCGCGTCCGCGTCAGAGGAACGAAAAATACCTGGATCACGCTGGTCGACAAAGGAGATTTGCCGGTTTTGAAAGCGCCGGAAATCCGCGCGCTCGCCTCGCGCTACGGCGAGCCTAACGACGTCCTCGGCGACGACTGGGCGGCGCATATCCCCGGCATCAGCGCGCCGGGCCGGTACGAAGACTACGCCAAGGACCCCTGGAAAACCGCGACGACGGTGATGAAAAAGATCGACGATGGGAGCTACGAGTACTTTTACCCCGCGGTGAAAGGAAAAAAATAGTCGATGCAAGGGTTCAAGGCAAAATGCAAAGTGCAAATTTTAAATTGCAAAATGGGGAGGCGGTCTGAGATTTTGAGTTTTACATTTTGCAATTTTCATTTTGCAATGGACTGAAGATAAAGTGATCCGCATCCGGTTACGACTCGCTAAGATTTTGGGCGGCAGGGCGGCGCTGGCCTTCGGCGTGGTGACGTTGCTCACCGCCGGGCTGCTTGCGGCGATCAATCTCGCCTCGCGCCACGCGCTGAAGCTCTACATCGAAGACCAGCTCTCGCGCCTTTCGTGGGACGTTGCGCTCTACCAGACGACGGAGTTTTCTCTCTCGAAAGAGGTAACTCCCAAGCTCAAAGCCGTCGATGGCGTCGAGCGTGTCGAGAGCCTCACGTTCCTGCGGGCGAAGCCGCCGCCGGAAGCGATTCTTCAAGTCGACGGAAAGCCGCTCGCGGCGCCCTGGGTTTCCGTCCTCGCCGCGACCGACACTTCTCTGCTGCCCCCGGAGGCGCGGCCTGGAAAGGGGAGCGCGAGCGGCGCCTTTCTCGCTCTGCTGGGGCCGGAGCAGCAGATGGGCAAAGCCTTCCTGGCCTTGCAAGGCGCAAAAAACTTTACCGTGGTAGTGAACAAGCCGGGGAAGGGCGCGGACGAGCAGGATCTGTTCGACATTCCGCTGCGAGGCGTGGTTCGGCTGGAGCGCTCCGAGGTCAACCGCTATTTCATGGACGAGATCGGCTCGATCTCGTTCGTCCCTTACATCGGCATAATCCTGGTGATCCCGCACGATTTTGACACGCTTCACTGGTTCGACCGGCTCTCGCGCGGCGCGTTGCACGACCACGGCGATATTCACGTAACCGCCGGCGAGTATCTTCCGGAGGTGGTCCATCTCGCCCGCATCGACCGGAAACGGCTGATCTCGGGGTGGGACATCCAGCGCTCGCTGGGGAATTTAGTGAGGCTCCATGCGGATATCGAAGAGCAGGTCAAGACGCTGAGTCCGACCCTGTTCGTCGACAACGCGATCCTGGTTCTGTTGAGTCGCATGTCGGAGATCTCGCACCTGCTGGCCTTCGCCACGCTGCTGATCGCCATCCCGCTCTTGGGGATCGCCTGGATGCTGGCGTCGAATCTGTCAGTCTTGCTCATCCTCAACGAGCGTAGAACGCTCGGCTTGATGCGGCTGCGCGGCGTGCCGGGAAAACTCCTTGGCCAGAGCCTGCTGATGTCGATCGGCCTGGGCGGGCTGATCGGCGGCGTCGTCGGCATCGCGTTGGGCACGTTGTTGCCGCTGCTGGTTTACGAAAAGAATTTTCTATCGTGGGAGCTGCTGTCGCGGATTCAAGACCCGTTGCAGATGCTCTTATTTCTTATCGTGGGGCTTCTCCTGACGCTCTGGATCAGCCGCCGGCTGGTGCGCTACGCCATTCGCATTTCGCCGCTGGAAGCTTCGCGGCGGGTGGCGGTCTCGGAGGCGGTGGAGGCGCGGGCGCGCTTCGGGCTCTTGCAGGCCGTGGCGCTGCTGGTCGGCCTGTACAAAGTCGCGGCTTGGGTCGGAGATTTTAATCCCGCCGACCGGCTCGTTCTCGGCGAAGACGCCACGGAGCTTTGGCATTATTCGGTCGCGTCCGTCGTCATGGCGGACCGCCTGCTGAATTTCGTCGCGCTGCCGTTGCTGGTCTATGGGATCGTCGCGCTGTTCGTATCCCGCAGGAGATTGATCAACGCGCTGCTGACCTCCATCACGCTGTTTATCGCCGGGGTGCTGCGGACGCTGTCCCTGCGCCACATGGCGCTCAAGCCGCACCGCATCGCCAGTTTTCTCCTGATCGTCGCGCTCATGGCGAGCGTCAGTCTCTATCCGAGCATCGGCGCCAGGTCGTTCGAAGACCGCGCGCTGCGCGGCGCCACCGTGCAGATCGGCAGCGAGCTGCATATCGCCGTAGGTCCGGGCGATCTGGCCTCTGCGGAACAGTTAGAGCAGGGGCTGGGAGGGCAGGTGAAGGCGCTCAGGAGCGCGCTGCAAGAGCGGCTCGCGGCTCTGCCGCAGGAGAAAATTCTCTCGGTCGACTATATCTTCGAGGCGCTGCTGCCGGGATTTTTCTTTCCCGGGTACGGCCTGAGCGGCGTGCCGCTCTATTTGATCTCCGATCCGGAACGCTATCTCAAAACCGTCTTTTTCGAGGAGAAACTCGGCGTCGGCGGCGATTTCAGCCGGATCATCCGGGAGTTGAAGGCGGAAAAGGCGGCGGCCTCGCCTCCGGTGGCGGAGTTCTGGAACCTCGGCGCCGGCGAGCCCGTCCTGCTCGGCGCCGATCTGGAGAAAAAGCCCGTGTTGGTCCCGGCCGGAGGCGTGATAGGCTTTCTCCCCGGCATGCCGTCGCGGAGCATCTCGGACCGCCAGAGCTATGTTTCGGCGCGGATCGACTACCTGAATTATCTCTCGAGCACCGATGCCTATCTCACCGCGACGATGGACAACCCCAAGATCGCCAACTTAAAGGCGCTCATTCCGCGGGTGCTCCTGCTCGTGCGGCTTGCGCCGGGCGCCGATGCGGGAGAGGCGGTGAAAACCTTGGCGCAGACGCTGCGCGTTCGCCCGCTGGAGGTCAGAGAGCTCAAGCGCGAGCTTAAGAAAGTCGGCGGCGATATGTTTATCTTTCTCGCCCTGGAGAACATGCGCATCTACCTGCTGGGCGGGATGGCGCTCGCGCTCATCGCAATCATCGCGATCGCGCTCACCAACTACCTCGAAGAGCGGCGGACTCTCGGCTTGCTCCGCGTCCGCGGCGCGTCTCCGGTTTTGCTCTTTAGGTTTTTCGCCTCGACGCTGCTCGCGCCCGCCATTGTGGGTTTCTTGATCGGCACCGGGATCGCGATGGCCGCCGGCTTCGGCCTGACGAACCTTATCTGGAACCTGCGCGAGCTTAAATCGGTGGTGCATATGTTGCCGACGCGCCTGGTGATCTCGGACTTGACGATCTGGATCAGCATCGCGTTGTTCGCCGTGATCAGCGCCATCGCGCTGCTGTTCAGTCTGTGGGTCTTTAGAAGATCGGCGAGGGAAAACTTGCGTGAGGGATAGAACGTAAGAGGTAACGCCTTACGTTTTTAGTGTTTGGGAGGTGTGCGATGGCGGAAGGTGGATTTTTCAGCAACCGCGGCGTGACGGTCAAAGTTATGGCCCTGACGAAGCTTTACCGGACGGCGGCGGAGGAGGTGCACGCCCTCAAGGCGATCGATTGGGAGATCGACTCCGGTCAGGCGGTGGCCCTGATGGGCCCATCGGGCTGCGGCAAGACGACGCTGCTGAACCTGTTGGGCGGCGTCGATCATTCAAACGGCGGGGAGATCCACGTCGGCGGGCAGCAACTTACCTCCCTGACCGAGCGCGAGCTGGAAAAATATCGGCTGCTGAGAGTCGGTTTCGTCTTCCAGTTTTTCAACCTGATTCCGACCCTCACGGCTTACGAGAACCTTGAGCTGCCGATGCTGATCGCCCGCGCGCATCGCGCCGAGCGCGCCCGTAAGTGCGAAGGGCTTCTGGAACTCGTGGGGCTGAAGGAAAAGATGCACAAACGGCCCGAGGAGTTGAGCGGCGGCGAGCAGCAGCGCGTGGCCGTGGCGCTCGCCTTGTCCAACGATCCGTCGCTCATTCTGGCCGACGAGCCGACGGGCAATCTCGACACTGAAAATACCGTCGCCGTCGCCGCGCTCTTCGCCTCGCTGGCGGAAGAGCACGGCAAAACGGTCATTATGGCGAGCCACGACCCCAAGGCGGTGGAGCGGTTCAAAAAAGTCTATCACATGCGGGATGGAGTGTTTGTGCAGGAAAAGAGCAGGAAGGCCGGCCGGCGAGCGGACGGATAAAGTTCATGGGGGAAGCAGAGCCGGTTCGATTGAAAATCGTCGTTCCTCCCGCCCCCTGGACCGGGGCGATCGCGGACGGCAGCGTGCAGATTTCCGGCGTCCGGTGGGCTTGCTCTTCAAATCCTCGCTGCGCATCGAAGCGAAATGGAGGTGTGACGTGAACTACTTTCGGAGCCTGCTTGTCATTCTCGGACCTTGCGTTCTCTCCCTGGCGGTCAAGGGGAGTTACGAATACTTTTACCCCGCCGACAGAGGCAACGCCAAAACGAAATAAAATACTTGACATAATCTTGGTTCGTTGCGATTGTTCCGGCCAGGATGGTTCCCGCTTGCTGCGAACATTTCGGCTTGGTCCGCCAGCCTTTCGCCGTCAGTCCCGATCCGACCTTTCTCTATCAAAGCCCAAGCCACCGCACCGCGCTGGCGCAACTGATATACGGGATCAAGGCCCGCAGAGGCTTCGTCGTGCTTACCGGAGAGGTGGGCACCGGCAAGACGACCTTGATCCATTCGCTGCTGAGGGAGCTCAACGACGGCCATACCCACTTCGCCTCCGTCTTCGGCCTGATCTCCAACCCCAACGATCTGCTGCGTTCGGTTTGTGACGATCTCGATCTCATCCCCCCCAGGGAGCATCCCAAGGATATCTACGACTATCTTGTGCTGTTGAACCGATTTCTGCTGGACTCTTACCGGAAGAGAGACGACGTCGTGTTAATCC
>MGSS01000039.1:0-31579 GCA_001798595.1 Deltaproteobacteria bacterium RIFCSPLOWO2_12_FULL_60_19
GATATCCCGGTGCGAATGATCGAGTCGGGTCCGGCGGCGGGCGTGCTCGGTGCGGCCCATCTCGGGCGCATGACGGATCAACTTAAAGTTATCTCCTTTGACATGGGCGGCACCACGGCGAAAGCGGGTATCATTCAAGACGGCGAGCCGAGAATCGTGCCGCGCTTTCAAGCGGGCGACTGGCTGATCTCGACCCCATCCCTCGATCTGGTCGAGATCGGCGCGGGCGGCGGCAGCATCGCCTGGATCGACAAGAGCGGCCTGCTCAAAGTCGGGCCTCAGAGCGCGGGCGCCGACCCTGGGCCGGCCTGTTATCCCGGCGGCGGAGCTCTGCCGACGGTTACAGACGCCGACGTGACGCTCGGCTGGTTGAATACGGAATTCTTCGTCGGCGGCAAGTTTCGACTCGACGCGGCGGCGGCAGCCAGAGCAATTTCGACCCATGTCGCCGAGCCGCTGAAGTTTTCGGCCATCGAAGCCGCCAACGGCATCATCAAGATCGTCAGTTCGAACATGGTCGAAGCGCTGCGCCTCGTCACGGTGTCGCGGGGCGAGGACCCGCGCGAGTATGTGCTGGTCGGCTTCGGCGGCGCGGGGCCGGTGCACGCGGCGCTGCTTGCCCAGGAGCTGAAGATTCCGCGCGTGCTCGTGCCGGCATCGCCGGGCGTGCATTCGGCGATCGGGTTACTCGTTTCGGACCTCAAGCGTGACTACGTTCAAACCCATTTCGCCGAGCTTGAAGAGATCGAGGTTGGGGAGATTCAGCGCCGTTTCGAATCGATGGAAGCGGTGGCGCAACAAGAGTTCGAGTCCCAAGGCATTCCGCGTGAACAGATTGTCCACGAGCGCGCCATCGACCTGCGCTACAGCATTCAGAAATACGAGCTGCCGGTGCCCGTGGCGCGCTGCGGGTTAACGCCGGACGCCAAGGCGGGATGGCGCAAGGGGTTCGACGAAATACACGAAAAACATTTCGGCTCGCGCGCCGAGGATCAGAAGGTCGAGGTCGTCAACTACCGGCTGGCGACCAAAGTGATCGTACCGAAGCCGGTGATAACCGAATCGCCGAGCGGCGGGGAGAAGTGTGACCTCGCGATCAAAGCGCGCCGCAAGGCTTACTTCGACGGCTGGTGCAACACGCCGATCTATGACCGCGGAAAGCTGGTGTCGGGGAACCATCTGCGCGGTCCGGCGATCATCGAGCAGATGGATTCCACAACGGTCGTTCATCCGGGGCAGAACGCGTCGGTTGACCGCTTCGGTAACATCCTGATTGAGATCCACGGGGACGTACGATGACGGCGAAGCTCGATCCCATCACCTTGGAACTGATTCACTCGAAAGTCACCAGCATCATCGAAGAGATGCGCATCGTGCTGTTTCACAGCGGCTACTCCACCGTGCTACGCGAGTCGGAAGACGGCAGCGCCGGGCTGCTCGACGCGCGGCTGCGCACCGTCGCCGTGTCGAAGAAGCTGCCGCTCCATTTCGGCTCCTTTGCCGCCATCGCCGATCATCTGCCGCGTTTTTACCGAAACGAAGACCTGGAAGAAGGCGACATTTTAGTTTTCAATCATCCCTACGCCGGCAACGTCACCCACCCCAACGACACGATCATTCTCCTGCCGGTGTTCGCCGGCGGAGAGCTGGTCGCTTACACCGGAACCCTGGCGCACAAGGCCGACCTCGGCGGCCCGCGCGCCGCCCACGTGCCGCAGGATATTTGGGAAGAAGGGTTGGTGATTCCACCGACCAAGCTTTACGCGCGCGGCGAAGTCAATCCGGAAATCGAAAAATTGATCGCGGCGAACAGCCGCATCCCAGTCGAAACCCTCGGTGACCTGCGCGGCCAAATCGCGGCCTGCCGGGTCGGCGCCCAGCGGATTCAGGAGCTTTGCGCCCGCTTCGGCAACGAAACCATGCGCGACGGCTGCGCCGAACTGATGGCGCGAGTCGCCCGGCAGTTGCGCGACGCCTTGGAAGCGATGCCCGACGGCAGGCAAGAAGCGGAAGGCCTGCTCGATCACGACGGCATCGGCTACGATCGTCCGCGCCGCGTCCACGTGGCGGTGGAGAAGAAGGGCAGGGAGATTCTCTTCGACTTCAGCGCCTCCGACGAGCAAGCCCGCGGCCCGGTCAATGTGACCTCGGCGCTGATCAAGAACACCTGCTACTTTGGCTTGATGGCCATGACCGACGCGAGCTTGCCGTTCAACCACGGCTTCGTCGACGTCGTGCAAACGAAATTCAAAGAGGGAACGATCGTTTGCCCGCGAGCGGGCGGACCGGTGTCGTATTATGTGCCGCTCGCCTATCTCACCGCCGACGTGGTGCTCCATGCCATCGGAAAATTTATTCCTGACAGAGCGGTAGGCTCCTCCGGCGGCGGCGGCGGCGTGCGCATCGCCAGCGCCGGCGGCAAGAGCGGCAAGCCATGGGTCTTTATGGAACTCCTCGATACCGCGCTCGGCGCCAGCGGCAAGCAAGACGGGGTGTCGTTGATTCACGGCACGCTGGGCGTCGGTCAATTCCGACCGGGGCCCATCGAAATCCACGAGACCGAGTTCCCCATGCGCGTCTTGCGCTTCGACGTGCGCCGGGACTCCGGCGGGCCGGGACAATTTCGCGGCGGCCTCGGCTGCACACGTGAATATCAGTTATTGGAAGACGCGGCCATTCGCGTGCGCGGCAAAGGCGACATGCGCAGCAAATTCCCGCCCTGGGGCGTTCTCGGCGGCAAGCCCGCGCGCACGGGGTTTTACGCCGTCAACGGGGAGGAGCTTGCGGAAACCGTGCGCGAAGCGCCGCTCAAGCCCGGTGACGTGGTGCAAGTCAATATGAACGCCGGCGGCGGCTACGGCGTGCGCATCGCCAGCGCCGGCGGCAAGAGCGGCAAGCCATGGGTCTTTATGGAACTCCTCGATACCGCGCTCGGCGCCAGCGGCAAGCAAGACGGGGTGTCGTTGATTCACGGCACGCTGGGCGTCGGTCAATTCCGACCGGGGCCCATCGAAATCCACGAGACCGAGTTCCCCATGCGCGTCTTGCGCTTCGACGTGCGCCGGGACTCCGGCGGGCCGGGACAATTTCGCGGCGGCCTCGGCTGCACACGTGAATATCAGTTATTGGAAGACGCGGCCATTCGCGTGCGCGGCAAAGGCGACATGCGCAGCAAATTCCCGCCCTGGGGCGTTCTCGGCGGCAAGCCCGCGCGCACGGGGTTTTACGCCGTCAACGGGGAGGAGCTTGCGGAAACCGTGCGCGAAGCGCCGCTCAAGCCCGGTGACGTGGTGCAAGTCAATATGAACGCCGGCGGCGGCTACGGCGAACCGCTGGATCGAGATCCGGCAGCGGTGCTCGGCGACGTGCTGGACGGTTATGTGTCTATCCAGGGAGCCAGAGAGGATTACGGGGTGATCATCAGTGCCAATAAAGCCACTGTTGATGTCGATGCGACGAATAAACTACGTGATGAAAGGCGATTGAGTACCAAACGTGAATCCCCTTAATCGCGCGCAGCAGCCTTGCGCATATTTCCAATTTGTGGGATTACCCCACCATGCCGATTGCCACCGCCGACAACAAAAAACGCGTGGTTATTCCGATCGCCCGCCCCGGAGATATTTTCGACGTTCAGCAGCAAAGCGAAGGGCGTCTCCTATTGGTCCGCCTCGTGAAACCCAGGCCTAAATCCCGCATGAGTAAAGCGGAGAGTCTTCGGGCCATCTCGACTTCGCCGCTGCGTCCGAAATTGAGCTGGAAGGAACTGCGCCGGCTTACGCACGAGCCATGATGCTGCTGGATACCGCGATGGGTGAGAGGCGCGGTCCTCCGCGTCCTTCTCAACCCATCGTTGGGGCAACTATTATACTTGGATACCCTTTATTGGCTAGGCGCTCAGCTCCGTCTGGAACAAAGTTTTTCCGCCTGCGTCGATAAACTCTAGTCGAGCTTTACCCGCAGCAGGATCAATCCTCCACAAGCCGAAGTTATATCCATCACCGTAATGAAACGTGCCTGCTTTTTCGTAGCGTGCACGGGCTTTGGGTTCATGTTCATACTGCGTAAATGACGCAATCGGCCCTGCCATATACTCGCGCAGTCCAGTTTTTGCATTGGTCCAGTCGCGTACTAGGTGGTAGTCACCGGTCAAAAAAATCGTGCCACTGATTTTCTCATCGCGTATGAATCGTACGAGCTCACCGCGCTCCGCTGCGTACGACCCCCAGGTATCCGTGCCACCGCCGTGGAAAGGAACGGACGTAATGATAAACTTGAACGGGGCTGTCGAAGCCTTAAGGCGGTCTTTGAACCAGCTTTTCTGGGCGGTCCCAAGCATGGTTTTGTCGGAGCCATCCGGCATCTGTTGTTGGCTGCGGAAGCGGCGCGTATCGAGTATAAATAAATCGATCCCTGCCCACGTGAACTGCCGGTATAACGCGGCTGCGTCGACGGCCTTGCATGGCCAATACTCCTTGAAAACCTTCAAAGCGTCTTCCATATGCGGATTGAGGCTATTGCAATTGTCTTCGGTTTCATGGTCATCCCAAATCGCATAGGTTACGTATCGAGCCGAAAAGTTCTGCAGATGGAGGTCTTTGCGATTAGCAGCGTGCTTGCTTCGATAATGCGATACTGACGGACGAAAACTCTTCTTCGGATGGTCCGCATATATGATATCTCCCAGATGCAAAAAGAAATCGGGCTGCTTACTATCGATGACGTCGAAGATCTTGAACGGCTGGTAACTCTCTTCCATGTCGGCGCTGAAGGCGAACGTAAAAGGCTCCGCACCGGTCGGCGCAGTCCTGAAACGCGCGGGTTCGGAAAGAAGTTTGCCTGAGTCGGCGTCAACAATTCGGTAGATCCACGTTCGTCCCGGAGCAAGTTGATTCAGCGGTATGGTTGCGCAGTAGTCGGTGTCTTTAGTCAAAGCCACAGAGGGTCCCGTGGTCAGTTGAGCGGGTGCCGCGTCGTTTCCAAAGTCTACCCGAACGCGCGCGGCCTCGTCACCGCGCACCCAAATCAGAACGGAATCATGCGTCGCGTCGAAGGCCGCAGGCAGAAAGGCGAGTGAAGGGACCGCGTGAGCGAGGCGTACGTTTGCTAGTGCGAGTGGTGCAGCGGTAGCAAGGCGCAAGAATTGGCGTCGACTAATGGCGTCAGAAAAACGAATCTTGCGTTCAATATCTATATCATTTGGCATAATTGATCTCCTTTTTGCCTATCTTGGACCGGGAAGCAATGCGATTCGCTTTGCCTAACGCTCACCATCACTGGCACCCACCAACGCGGGTGATTGCATCCTGAAGGCGGTCGTGGTGGGTGTCCAGTGCATGGTATTGTTAGGCGACGAGTCAGGCGGCCAATTTCACGGCGACTGAGACACCAGCCTTTGCGCACAGGCCCACGAGGTAGTCCAGAGACAGCTTGTCAACCTTGTTGCGCGCGATCTCGGAGATGCGGGGCTGGACCACGCCAAGGCGCTTGGCGGCTTCCACCTGGGAAATTGCCTCACGGTCCATCCACTTACGGAGCGCTTCGGCCAGCTCGCAACGCAGGAGCATCACAGCGGCCTCGTGCGGTGGGAAGCCGAGATCAAGGAACACATTGCTTGCGCCCTTCACTTGCCGCGCTTGTTTCTTCTTCATGACTGCTCTCCGATTAACCTGTAACGCTGCACTGCCATGGCCTGCCATGAGCCAGCGGGCGAAAGCCCGTGAGTCGATGGCCTGTCATGAGCGAGCAGGCGTTTTTTCCTGCGAGTCGAAGGCCTGCCATGAGCGAACGAAGTGAGTCGAATGGTGGTCCCAACGGGAATCGAACCCGTGTTACCGACGTGAGAGGCCGGTGTCCTAACCGCTAGACGATGGGACCGTTGGCTGAGGAGGTAGGACTCGAACCTACAATCGCCTGATCCAGAGTCAGGTGGCTTACCAGTTAGCCGACTCCTCAATCGCAGTCAATTAAATTAAAAGAATCAGGAGGGAGAGTCAAGGACGGGGGATGCGATCAACGGCCTGACGCAATCGCTGGACCGTCCGCTCTTTTCCCAGCACGGCGATCACTTCGTAGATACCGGGGCTGGTGGTGGAGCCGGTCAGGGCGACGCGCACCGGCTGGGCCAGCTTCCCAAGGGACCAGCTCTTTTCCTGTAGGATCGCCGTAAATGTCTGCTCGATGGCGGGCTCGGTGAAGTCGTCAAGCGCGGCCAGCTTTTGGGACAATTCGTTCAAAGGCTTGGAGACTTCCGGCGTCAAGAATTTCTTGGCCGCTTTTTCTTCGAGCTGAATATCGTCGCTTAGATAGAAACGGGCCATCTCGACCAGCTCGACGAGCGTCTTGGCCCGCTCGGTCAGCGTGCGGATCATCTTCGCCAGCCACTCCCGATCGTTGCGCCGCGGGTAACCTTTGGCTTCAATAAACGGGAGAATCTCGTCGGCGAGCTGGAGAAGCGGCCGGTTTTTCATGTAGTGGGAGTTGAGCCAGAGAAATTTTTCCGGATTGAAGACGCCGGCCGATTTTCCCACGTTCTCCAGGGTGAATTTTTCGATCAGCTCGTCGCGGGAAAAAATCTCCTGATCGCCGTGCGACCAGCCCAGGCGGACGAGATAGTTGACCAGCGCCTCGGGAAAATAGCCCATGTCGCGATAGGCGGTCACGGAGGTCGCGCCGTGGCGCTTGCTGAGCCGCGCTTTGTCGATCCCGAGGATGAGCGGCACGTGAGCGAAGCGGGGCGGTGTGCGGCCCAGCGCCTGATAAAGGAGTATCTGGCGCGGCGTGTTGGACAGGTGATCGTCGCCGCGAATGATGTCGGTGATCCCCATGTCGAGGTCGTCCACGACCACGCAGAAGTTGTAAGTCGGGCTGCCGTCGGAGCGGGCGACGATCAAATCGTCCAGCTCCAGATTTTCAAAAACGACATTGCCTTTCACCCCGTCCTCCACTACCGTCGCGCCGGTTTTAGGCGAGAGGAAACGGACGGTGTAGGGTTTGCCTTGCGGGAGCGGAGGAACGCTTCCATCTTTCGGGCGACAGGTTCCGTCGTACCCCGGTTTCCGTTTTTCCTTCAGAGCCGCCTGGCGCTTCGCGTCCAACTCCTCCGGCGCGCAGGTGCAGGGGTAGGCCTTGCCGGCGGCCAATAATTGCTGAACTTTCTCCTTGTAAAGCGGATAACGCTCGGTCTGGTAGAACGGCCCTTCGTCCCATTCGAGCCCAAGCCATTTTAACGAATCGACGATCGCCGCGATCGCTTCGGGCGTCGATCGCTCCCGATCGGTGTCTTCGATGCGCAGGATAAACTTCCCGCCGTGATGGCGGGCAAAGAGATAATTAAACAGCGCGGTGCGCGCGCCGCCGATATGGAGATAGCCTGTCGGGCTGGGAGCGAAGCGGGTGCGGATGGACGGCATGATTGTAGGCTAACCTAACAAGGCGCCGGAGACGCGTCAACGGCGCGTTATCAAAAAGCGCCGGATATGTTACACTCTGCAACTTGAGGAGAAAACATCGTGAGCGAAAGCGCAACCGCCCCCTCTCATTTTATCCGAAACATCGTCACGGAAGATCGGCAGAACAACAAAAATAACGGCCGCGTTCACACCCGTTTTCCGCCGGAGCCGAACGGCTATCTCCACATCGGCCACGCGAAGTCGATCTGTCTCAACTTCGGTCTCGCCGCCGAGTTCGGCGGGCTGTGCAACCTGCGCTTCGACGATACCAACCCGAGCAAAGAAGATGTCGAGTATGTGGAGTCGATCAAGTCGGATGTCCGCTGGCTGGGATTCGACTGGGACGACCGGGAATTTTACGCCTCGGATTACTTCGAGCAGCTCTACCGGTTCGCGGTAGAGTTGCTCGAGTCCGCCGACGCCTACGTCTGCGATTTGAGCGCGGACGAGATTCGCAAGCATCGCGGCACCTTGACCGAGGCGGGGAAGGAGAGCCCGTATCGCGCCCGTTCGGTCGAGGAAAATCTCGATCTGTTTCAGCGCATGCGCGCGGGCGAGTTTCCCGACGGCTCGCGCACGCTACGCGCCAAAGTCGACATGGCCTCGCCGAACTTAAACATGCGCGATCCGGTGATGTACCGCATTCTACGCGCTACTCACCATCGCACCGGCGACAAATGGTGCATCTACCCGACGTACGATTTCGCGCACGGGCAGTCGGATTCGATTGAGGGAATCACCCACTCGATCTGCACCCTGGAATTCGAAGACCATCGGCCGCTGTACGACTGGTTTCTAGATAAGTTGAAGATCCACCATCCGCGGCAGATCGAGTTTGCGCGGCTCAATCTCACGCACACGGTCCTTAGCAAGCGCAAGCTCCTGCAACTGGTCCAGCGGGGCTACGTCGCCGGATGGGACGATCCGCGAATGCCGACGCTGGCGGGCATCCGCCGGCGCGGTTACACGCCGGAGTCGCTCCGGGTCTTTTGCGAGCGCATCGGCGTGGCCAAGCGGAACAGCACCGTCGATGTGGCGATGCTCGAGCACTGCGTGCGCGAAGACCTGAACCGCCGCGCGCCGCGCGTCATGGCGGTGCTGCGGCCGCTGCGGGTGATCATCACCAACTATCCGGAAGGGCAGGCCGAGGAGCTTGAGGCGGTGAACAATCCCGAAGATCCGCAGATGGGCACGCGGAAGGTCCCGTTTTCGCGCGTGCTCTACATCGAGCAGGACGATTTTCGCGAAACACCGCCCAAGGGATTTTTTCGTCTCGCCCCCGGCCGCGAGGTGCGGCTCCGCTACGCCTACATCATCAAATGCGACGAGGTGGTGAAAGATCCCACGAGCGGAGCGGTGATCGAGCTGCGCTGCAGCTACGACCCGGAGACCAAAAGCGGCTCGGTCCAGAGCGGCCGCAAAGTGAAAGCCACGCTCCACTGGGTCTCGGCGGCGCACGCCGTCGAGGCCGAAGCGCGGCTCTATGACCATCTCTTCGCCGCGGAGAACTCTGACGACGTGGAGGAGGGCGCGGATTGGACCCGCAACATCAATCCGAATTCGCTGGAGACGTTGGCGTCGTGCCGCGTCGAGCCATGCCTGAAAGACGCGGCGCCGGGAGATCGTTATCAGTTTGAAAGACTGGGCTACTTCTGCGTCGATCCCGTCGATTCCTCTGACCGGAAACTCGTGTTCAATCGAACCGTCACGCTGCGCGATGCGTGGGCCAAGGCAGAAAAAGCCCGGAAGCGAGAGTAGGCGTACGCGGCGTATTCACTCTCTCGGGAGCAGGCCGCTCCGGCCAGCGAATAAAGATCTCTTTGCCAGACCGTCCAAAACGCCCCAGAGGCAAGGCGCGCGAAGGCCCGCGAGCGGAGGCGTACTTTCCAGTACGTTGACGCGAAGCGGGCCGAGCGCAACGCGGCATATGGGCGTTTTGGACGGTCTGGTTAGAAGCGATAGCGGAGATGGAGAGAGACCAGATTCTGGAAGGTCTCATATTTGTCGCGGCCCGGCAGGCTGGGCGCGCTGCCGCCGGCCTCCAGCACGCTGTTGGTCACTCTTCTCGTCTCATAAAAAACCGCCATGTAGCCCAGGTCGATGCCCAGATTTCCCCAGTTGTAGCCTATCCCTGCGGTGACGGTTAAGTAGTCCGCGCCCGGAATCGCCGGGCTTAACGTGCTCGCGGGGATAGGCGTCTGGTCCCATGCGAGGCCGCCGCGCAAAGTAAGATTTTGCGTCGCCTTGTACGAAGCGCCGAAGCGGATGGTGCTACTGTCCTTCCAGTTTTGCGGAATCGTAAAGCCCGAAATAGGCGCGCCGCCTCCGACCGCCGGCAAAGCCGTTTCGAAGTTCGCCTTCAGCCGCTCGAATTCGCTCCAGCGGGTAAAATCGTAAACCAGCTCGACGCCCCACGCCTCGTTGATCTGCCAGTGGATGCCGGCGCTCACGACCGGCGGCAGGGGAATGTGAATCCCCGTCGCCCTGACGCGCGTTACCGTTCCCCCGGCCAGGGGCGTGTCTGTGAATTTTGCGTCGGCCGTGTCGAACTTCAGATCGACCCGGCTCCTGTACGTCAAGCCGAATTTTACGGCGTCGTGTGGCTTGACGAGGATGCCGAGGTTGTACGCGTAGGCGTTGTCCTTGTCGGCGATGCGCAGCCGCCCTTCACCGAACTGTCCGAAGTTTACGGCACGTGAAAGCGAGGCGTTGGAGCGCACAAAACTCACGCCGCCGCCGACGGAGAAGTAGGGAGAAGGCTTCCAGGCGATGGACGGCGTGATGAACATCGTCGTCAACTTTGAGCGAATGGCGGCAAAGCGAGTAAAGCTGTTGCTGCCGTAGGTGGTCGCCAGGCCGAAGGGAGCGTAGGCGCCGAGGCCGAGAGTCAAGTCGGTCTTGGGGATGTGGTAGTTGGCAAACAGCGTTGGAATCAGGTCGTGCTCGTGCTGATTGGAAGATGTGCGCCCGCCGTTGCCGACGCTGCTCAGCGTGTTGATATACGTCACTCCCCCCATCACCTGGTTCCCGTCGATGACGCTCAAGGCGGCCGGGTTGGCGTAAACGGCTGAGGGATCGTCCACGCCGGCGGTTACGGCGTTGGCCAGACTGGCGGCCTTGGCGGTTTGCGGCGGCACCGCATAGCCGCCGCCGAAGGCCGGCCGGCCGTTCAAGTCCGCGACGAGCCACAAAACCACGAAAAATCCTAACTGGAAGCCTCTCTTCACGCCCATTAATAACCCCTATCAGCCCTTGACGGCATTTGTTAACTATTGTATATGATTGTACATTGTTGACAAATGTTGCCATACAAGAGGCTGAAATGCAAGAAAATCTTTTAACTGCCGTGCAGGTCGCCCGCTATCTCAAAGTGGACAAGTTTACGGTCTATCGTTTGGTGGCTCAGAAAAAGCTGCCGGCTTTCCGGGTCGGCAGCCAGTGGCGTTTTAACCGGAAAATGATCGAGGAGTGGTTGTTAAAGAACTCGAACATGCCTTCCACTCGCAAGACTCAGTGACGCCCGAGAGGTCGCGGGGAGAGTCGCAAATGGCTCATAGCGACGGCGACGGATCGAGCAACGGGAATGGGCGGAGACGCCGCGTGGTGATCACCGGACTCGGGGTGGTCTCCGCGATCGGAACCGGCAAGACCGCCTATTGGGAGTCGTTGCGCGCGGCCAGATCCGGCATCAAGAAAATCACCAGCTTCGACGCCTCGACCTATCCTTGCCAGATCGCGGCGGAGATTTCAGATTTCGACCCCGGGGATTTCATGCCGCTGCAGCTGGCGCGCCGGATCGACCGGTTCGCGCAATTGGGGCTTGCCGCGGCCAAACTCGCGGTCAAAGACGCGCGCCTCAGGATCGACAACGGGGAGCAGTCCAGAACCGGAGTCCTCATTGGAACTTCCGTCGGGACGCTGTGCTACGCCGAGCAACAAATCGCTCTCTTCTACGAGAAGGGGGTGACGAGAATCAACCCGTTCTTCGGAACGTCGGTGATACCGAGCAGCGCCGCGACCCAGATTATGCTAAACCTCAAGATCAAGGGGCCGTCCCGGACCATTACCACCGCTTGCGCTTCCGGAACCTGGGCCGTGGGCGAAGCGTTTCACAGCATCCGAGACGGACAGAGCGACGTCATCCTGGCGGGCGGCTCCGAAGCGCCGATCACGCCGCTGGTGGTTTCGACGCTCTCTTCGATCCAACTGCTGTCGGTCGAGAACGACGGCCCGGAGACTTCGTTCCGGCCTTACAGCAAGGACGCGAGCGGCTTCGTGTTGGGCGAGGGGGCCGGTATTCTGATCCTGGAAGAGCTCGATCACGCGCTCAGGCGCGGCGCGCGGATTTATGCCGAGGTGATTGGCTTCGGCAGCTCGGCGGACGCTTATCACGTGATGTCGTTCGATCCGAGTTTCGAGCAACCGGTCGTGGCTATCCATGGTGCGCTCAAAGAGGCGCACGTCAATCCGGCGGAGGTCGGCTACATCAACCCGCACGGCATAGCCATCCCGGACAACGACCGCGGCGAGGCTTCCATCCTGCGCAAAGCCTTCGGCGAGGCGGCCTATGCGATTCCTATCAGCGCCACAAAACCGCTTACCGGCCACACGCTGGGCGCCGGCGGCGCGCTGGAGTTGATCGCCTGCTGTCTGATGATGAAGCACGGCTATCTCCATCCCACGATCAACTTGCGCGAGCGCGATCCGCTCTGCGATCTCAACTATCTGCCGAACGAGGGATCCTGCCGCCAGGTCGATACCATGATGTCCATGTCCTTCGGCTTCGGCGGGTACAACGCCGCGTGCCTTATCCGCAAGTGTGATGCAAACTAAAACCCGGGACGGGTCATGAATCCTTACTCTATCCCTTCGCTGCTCACGGCCCTTCTTGCCTGTTGCCTGGGACTTTTCGTCTTGCTCAGAAATCCGCGCTCGTCGCTCAGTCGCGCCTTTGCGTTGTGGTGCTTTCTGACGGCTTACTGGCAGGGGAACTGGACGGTCCTCTTCAACTTGCAGGATCCACAGACGGCCGACACCGTGACCCGCCTCGGATATTCCGGAATCATATTCATCCCCATCGCATTTTTTCACTTCGTCGTCGAGTTCACGCACAACGCCGCAAAGCGCACATTCGTTTACCTGGCATACGGCGTCGGAACCATTTTCCTGGTTAGTACCTGGACCGGCGACGCGTACGTTGCGGGAATCTACAGCGGTTATTGGGGCTATTACCCGAAAGTCGGCGTGCTCCACCCTGTGTATCTCGTATTTCTTACTCTGCTGCTGGTCGTCGGGTTGGCAGTTCTAGTCGCGCATCGGCGCGAACTGTCCGGCCAGCCCGGAAGAGTCAACCAAGTAACGTATGTGTTCATATCGACCGTTATCTATTCGCTTGCAGGCCTCGATTTCTTGATGAATTACGGCGTCGAGCTCTACCCGATCGGCTTTATTTTTACCAACATCCATGCGGGGATCATCACTTACGCTATCGTCCAGTACCGCCTCCTCGACATCGACGTCGTCATCAAGCGCAGCCTGATCTACGCCTGCCTGCTGCTGGCGCTTCTCGTTCCCTGTTATCTTGTCCTCATCGGGACGCAGATGCTCTTTTTCGGGGAGGTCAGCGCCAAATTCTCGCTCGTCGCCCTGGCGTTATTCATCCTGGTCGGCTTCTTTTTCCCGAAGGTGCGGTTCCGCACGGAGGAGGCTTTTGAGCGCGTACTGTTCAAGAAACACTACGACTACCGCGAGACCTTGCTCCGTTCCAGCAAAGAGATGATCTCCATGGTCGATCTCGAAACCGTGTGCGAGAATCTGGTGCAGACGGTCGTGAAAGCGCTCGAGATCGAGAAGGCCTCGCTGTTTCTCCTGGAGGAAAGCAACGGCTCTTTCAGGATCAAGAGCAACGTCGGCCTGAAGTACGAGCCGTCGCAACAGCCCGTGGTCACGCAGGATGACCCCCTGGTGCGGACGCTGGTCAAGCGGCGCGAGGCGATCATTCGCGAAGAGCTGGAGATGCTGCGCGACGGTCGCGAGACTCTGGAAGCCTCGGCCAAGATGGCAGAGCTTCAGGCCGAGATTACCTTGCCGCTGCTCACCAAAGACCGCCTCATCGGGATGCTCAATCTCGGCCACCGGGAAGGCAACGCCATGTACTCCTACGAGGACATCGAGGTGCTTTCCACTCTCGCCAACCAGGCGGCGATCGCGATCGACAACGCCCGGCTCTATGAAAACCTCAAGCAATCGCAGAACATCATCCGCCGCGCCGACCGGCTCTCCTCGCTCGGCATGTTGACGGCCGGGCTGGCGCACGAGATCCGTAATCCGCTGGTGGCGATCCGGACTTTTACCCAGCTCCTGCCGGAGCGCTACGAGGACAAAGATTTCCGCGACAGCTTCCAAAGCCTGGCCTTGAAGGAAGTGGACCGCATCTGCGGCCTGGTCACCGACCTGCTGAGCTTCGCGCGCCCCTCGACGCCCAACGTAACCGCCGAGAATATCAACGAGATCGTCGACAACATCGCGCGGATTCTCGACACCGAGGCGAAAGAGAAGGATGTCAGGATCACCCTCCATCTCGCCTCCGACATGCCCAAGATCTTCGTCGACAAGGAGCAGACCAAGCAGGTCTGCATGAATCTCATTCTAAACGCCATTCAATCTATCGAAGGCGGCGGCGCGGTCGAGATCGCCACGCACCTCTCCCCGACGAACGGCCACGAGCAATTCGTGCAAATCGAGGTGCGGGATTCCGGCGTCGGCATTCCGGAAAAGGACCTCGAAAACATCTTCAATCCGTTTTTCACGACGAAAAAGGACGGCAACGGGCTGGGCCTCTCCATCTCGCACCAGATCGTCAAGGAACACGGCGGTCATATCGTGGTCGAGAGCGGGGTCGGGCGTGGGACCACGTTTTTTATCAATCTGCCGTTAAAATACGTCGCGCAATCGGGAGCCAAGTATCGCCCTCAAGTCCATGAAGCGTATTCGAGTCATTGACCCGTCTGCCGCCGTGCGAGAGACCATCGGGCTCATTCTCGGGCGCGATTTTGCGGTTTCTCACGGCGCGTCGCTGGAGAGCGGGAGCGCCGGTCTTTCCGGCGCGGAGGCCGACCTGTTGATTCTGGCGGTCGGCGGCGCGGCCGATTCCGAGCCGGCGGCGCTGGCGCGAGTCGCCGCGCAATTCTCCTGTCCCGTGCTGTTCCTGGCGGACTCCCGGCCCGCCGCGCCGCTCGACCCGGGCGTGAAGAACGCCGACCTCCTGGCCAAGCCGTTTAATCCCTACGAGCTGAAAGAAAGAGTGGCACGCCTGCTGGCGCAAGCCACCGCTCACCCGGCCAAGCCGCCGGCGGTCGTTCCCGCGAGCGCCGCCGACCTCTCGCGTCTTGAGTATCCCTATGTGCCTCAGTCCGTGGCGACTCTGGTCAAGAAGTTCGCTGCGGCCCCGTTCCCGCTGCTGATCCTCGGCGAGGCCGGCTGCGGCCAGGAGCGGGTGGCGCGCGCCGTCCACCGGCTGAATTCGGAGTCCGGGACGCCGCTGTTCATCCATGCGCCGGAGATCGCCAAGAGCTACCTTCGGGCGCGGTTCGGAGAGCGCCCGGCGGCGGAGACGGCCGCCGCGGCGCGGCTGACTTTGTTTCTTTACGGCGTCGAGCGCATGAGCCTTGCCGCTCAGTCGAGCCTCATCGACTTTTTGAACGAGAGCGACGCGGAGGGAAGAACTCTCCAGGTCATCTCCAGCGCGCGCGCCGATTTGCTGGAGAGCGTTTACCGCGGGACGTTCATCGAGCCGCTCTACTACCGGCTGGCGGCGCTGGTGCTCCGCCTTCAGCCGCTCCGGGAGCGGCAGGCCGATATCGCCGCCCTGGCGGCCGCGCTGGCCGGGGACTGCGGCGCGCGGCTGGGGTTGAGCCATGCGGCTTTTTCTCCGGCGGCGGTGGACCGGCTGCGCAACTATCTCTGGTTCGGCAATCTCGATGAGATGGAAGCGGTCGTCGCCCGAAGCTTCGCGACTCACAGAAAAGATCTGCTCGACGCGCCGGATCTGATCTTTGAATTCACCTCCGAGCATGCGCCCGGCGCCTCCGCGGAAGCGCGGCGCGAGACTCCGCTCGCCGAAACAGAGACGCCCAGTCCGGCGACCCAGCAGAACGGCGGCGCCGTTCCCGCCGCGCGGACGGCCAACGGCGAGCCGCCGGACCTCCGCCTGTTCATGACCGAGCTGGCCCACGAGCTTAAAAATCCGATGGTCACGATCAAGACCTTCTCCCAGCTCCTCGGCGACCGGTTCGACGACGCGGCCTTTCGCTCCCGCTTCCAGGAGACGGTGACCAACGACGTTCAACGGATGGACGATCTGCTGGAGGCCCTGCTCGAATTCGCTCGATTCAACCAGCCGGCGAAGGAGCGGATCTATCTTTACGAGCAGCTCTCCCGAATTCACGACGAGCTGCTGCCGGAATCGGTGAAGGACGAAAAAAGCGTCGAGTGGAGCAAGCGGGGGCGGACGATGGCGGTCCTCGCCGACAAGGCGCATTTTCTCTTCGCCTTCAAAAATTTATTTCTGGCGATCCTGGCCCAGGCGAAATCGAAAAATTCGATCCAGATCAAAGTGGAAAACGGCGGCGCCGTGGTGATCTCGTATCTCCGCGAGGCCGCCGGCATCAGCTCGCTCACGCGCTATCTCGGCTTGACGGCGGCGCAGGGCGGGGAGGAGGCGCTGCCGCTCCGCGTCCTGCTGGCCAAGATTTTGCTCGAACGAAACGGCGGCGGCTTGCGCGTCACGTACCCGGATGGAGAGACGGTCCAGATGCGCGCCGAACTGCCTACACTATAAGGGGGTTTTTATCGCTATGAAACAAGCATCGCTTTTGGTTGTGGACGACGAGACGGGGGTTCGCGAGTCGATTCGCCTGATATTCGGCAAGAGCCTGCGGGTGCACGAGGCCCGGTCGAGCGAAGAGGCGCTCCGCAAGGTCCAAGAGGAGACGCCGGAGGTGATCCTGCTCGACATCATGATGCCGGGCACGGACGGCCTTGAGACGCTCAAACAGGTGAGGGCGGCCCATCCCGACGGGCAGGTTATCATGCTGACGGCGCTGAACACCGCGCGCACCGCCTTTTCCGCCAAGGAGACCGGGGCGTTCGACTATGTGACCAAGCCGTTCGATGTGGACGAGCTGCGCCTCAGAGTCGAGCGGGCGCTGGAGAAAAGCCGTCTCTCCCAGGAGCTGGAGCGGCTGCGGGAAGAGGTGGGGCGGAAATACGGCATCGAGAATATCGTCGGAAAATCGAAGGTCATGATGGAGATCTTCAAGACCGTGAGCCTGGTGGCGAAGCGCAAAAGCACCGTGCTGATCACCGGCGAGAGCGGGACGGGCAAGGAGCTGATCGCCCGCGCGCTCCACTTCGGCAGCGAGCGGCGCAACAAGCCGTTCGTCGTGGTCAACTGCGCCGCGCTGCCCGACAACCTGATCGAGAGCGAGCTGTTCGGCTATGAAAAAGGCGCTTTTACCAACGCCTACCAAAGAAAGATCGGCCAGTTCGAGAGCGCCCACGGCGGCACGCTGTTCCTCGACGAGATCGGGGAGATGGGATTGCCGGTCCAGGGGAAGCTCCTGCGGGCGATCGAGACCGAGACCTTCAACCGGCTGGGAGGCACGGAAGAAAACAAAGTGGACGTGCGGATCGTCGCCGCGAGCAACCGCGAGCTGGAGAAGCTGGCCAAGGACGGCGGCTTCCGCGCCGATCTGTTTTATCGCCTGAACGTGGTGTCGATCCCGCTGCCGCCGCTGCGCGAGCGGAGAGAAGATATCCATCTGCTGCTGCATCACTTTCTGCAGGTCAAGGCGCGCGAGAACGCGGTCGCCGAGCGGCGGCTGTCGGCCGAGGTGGTGGACAAGCTGCTCGGCTACTCGTGGCCCGGCAACGTGCGCGAGCTGGAAAATCTGATCGAGCGGCTGACGATATTGATCTGCCACGAGGCGATCGAGTTGGAGGACCTTCCCGAAGAGATCCGCCGGGGCGAGAGCCGCCCCGCTTTCAAGGAAGCGGTGCTCGAAGGGTCGCGTCCGCTCGGCGAAGCGGTCGATGAGTTCGAGCGGGAGTTGATCTTAAAGGCGCTGCAGAAGACCGGATTCAACCAGACCAAAGCGGCGTTTCTGCTCGGCACCAGCAGAAGAGTGTTGCGGTATCGCATGGAAAAATTACAGATTGCCGAGGATACCGAGTTAATCGAGTGCGCAAAAGTGTCCAGGTGATAGCCAGTCCTGTAGCCTTCACTATTCCCCCCGTTAGCCCAGGATATGGTGGCAGTCTACCGGCCGGCCACCCAGATGTTGCGGTTGGGCGGCTTCGAAAAGCCGTTTAAGCAGTCTCCGCCCGCTTCGCCGCCTCAAAATTAAACCCCCGCAATTCTAGGGACTTACATCCACGCTCCTGGTGGCATGTGGGTTGCTTTACACTCATCCGACTATTTTTAATCTACGGCTACGGATGGGAGCGATGGACGATAGACCCAACATACTGATCGTCGATGACGAGCTCGGGCCGAGGGAATCGCTCAAGATGATTCTCAAGCCCTACTACAACGTTTACGCGACCGATCGAGGCAGCGAGGCGATTCGGCTGGTCGGCGAAATTCCGGTCGATCTCGTCACCGTCGATCTCAAGATGCCGGGACTTCCCGGCACCAAAGTTCTGCAAAAGATCAAGGAGCAGGACCCCGACATCGAAGCGATCATCATCACCGGCTACGGCTCCATGGACACCGCGGTGGAGGGGCTGAGGTTGGGCGCCTTCGACTACATCGCCAAGCCGTTCGACGTGAACCATATCCTGGCGTTGATCCGCCGCGCCTTGCAGCGCCGCGTCGCCCGGCTGCAGCAGCGCAACGTCCAGTCGGAGTTCATGGCGAATATCTCGCACGAGCTGCGCACGCCGCTCAGCGTGGTGATCGGCTTCGTGTCGATTCTGCTCGACCAGCTGGTCGGCGAGGTGACCGACGGCCAGCGCAAGGTGCTGGAAAAAGTCTACAACAATTCCGGCGAGCTGCTCGAGCTGATCGACAACGTGCTCATCATTACGTCGCTCAACAGCGGCGAGCTGATCGTCACCGAGGAGGAATTCGACGTCTGCCTCTTGCTCAGGGAGTACGCGCGGCGCTATGAGAAGATGGCGGATGAAAAGGGGATGGGGCTCGTGATCGAAGGGCCGCAGGACCGGATCATGATCCTCGGCGATCCCAACAAGACGGGCCGCATCGTGCAGAACCTGCTGCACAACGCGATCAAATTCACGCCGTCAGGCAAGGTGACGATCAAAGTCCGGAAGGTCCCGCAGAAAGGGATGGTGGAAATAGAAATCCGGGACACCGGCGTGGGGATACCCGAAGACCAGATCGACCGCCTATTTCAGCCTTTCCAGCAGTTGGACAACTCGATGCGCCGCGAGTTTGCCGGGCTGGGGCTGGGACTGACGGTCGCGCGGCGCTTGACGGAGTTCCTCGGCGGCTCATTAAAGCTCAAGAGCGAGCGCGGTGTCGGCACCGAGGTGCTGCTCAATCTCCCGTCGCGCGCGCTGCCGGAGCGGAGCCGCTTTTCCACGCATCGATTTTAGGGATTCGCGCATGGCCGAGCAAAGATATATTTGGTGCCGCGAGTGCGACAAGCTCCATCACGTGACCCGGTTCGACGGGGCGCCGGCCTACGTTATGGAGGGTGGGGAGGAGCGGGAACTCTCCCGCGACGACGGTCGCGCTTTCCTTGAGCGCCACGCCGGCCATCCGCTCGAGACGCTGCGGGAGAACGGGGAAAAATGTTTTCCGGTCGGCGCCGCCGGCGATCCCATGCGTGTCGGCTACGTCGAAGCGACCGACGGCCGGGAATCTTTCGTGATCCGGAGCTTTCGCAGGACGATCGCGGAGCCGCTCGAATTCGAGCTGATCCGCGGGCGGCTTAAGCCCTACCGGGTGGCGGTGGCGATCCAGGAAGCGAGGCTGCGCAAGGAAATGAAGCAGCGCCTCCGCTCCGTCGCCTCCGAAAGGGCGGCCGCCGAGAAGACGAACCTGTTCATCGAGCTGCTCAACGACTTGGTCGGCGATTTGAACCCGGACGCCATCAAGGTCGTCGGCTACGACTATGCGGACGCCTCCCTGGAATACGGCTGGCTGGAGCCGCCGATGGTGGATGTCTTGATGCGGAGATTGAGCGTCCATTTCAGCGCCGCCGAGTTGGACGCCGTCAGGGGATTTATCGACGCCCACCGCGAGCCCGACGACGTGCTTGCCCTGTTGCTCAAGCGCAACTATGCCATCGAGAGGGCGGGCGCCTAAGGGCTTCCCGAACCGGTACCGTCGGCGACTCCTATGGCTCCCAAAAAAATTCTCGTCGTCGAGGACAACGAAGACGATCGCGAGATTCTCGCCGCGCGTCTCAAGCGGTTGGGGGATTTCGTGATTTCCACCGCGGGCAACGGGAAAGAGGCGCTCGACGTCGCCGCCGACGCCCGGCCCGACCTGATTTTCCTGGATCTTCGCATGCCGGTGATGGACGGCTATCAGGCTATGGAGGAGCTGCGCCGGACCGAATGGGCGGGCGCGGTGCCGATCGTCGTGGTCTCCGCGCACGCGGGGGAAGAAGATAAAAAACGCGCGCTCAAGATCGGCTGCAACGATTTTCTTCCCAAGCCGGTCACCGAGGACGCCAGCCTGCAAAACCTGCTGCGGAAATATTTCGGCTAGCTCAACGCGCCTGCTCGGTCTTAATCACCAGCACATCTTCCGGGGCGAAAACAATCGCCACCTCGTCGCCGCGGTGGAACAGCGGCTTCCCTTTGGGATTGATTACGTTCGCTTTGATCGACCTGCCCGCGCATTCGATCTCATACTCCACCAGCGAGCCCTGGTAGGCCGACGCGAGCACCTTGCCTGCCAGCCGGTTGGAGGAGGAAATCGTGTCGTCCCGCCTGACCACGGCGATTGCCTCAGGGCGTATATTCAGCGCCACCCGCGCTCCGCGCGCCGGCGAAGACGGTAGGAGCGGCCTCAGAGCGGCGGTCATGCGAATGCCTTCTAGAGTTTCGATCTCCGCTGTTCCATCGTCCACGCGCGTGACGCTGCCTTCAAATAGATTGGATTTTCCCACGAACGCGGCGACGAACGGTCCGCGCGGCTGCTCGTAGATCTCGCGCGGCGCGCCCTCCTGCACGATGCTTCCCCGGTCCATTACCGCGATGCGCGTGGACAGCGCCAGCGCCTCCTCCTGGTCGTGCGTCACGTAGATCGTTGTGATGCCGAGATCGCGCTGGAGTTTCAGCAGTTCGAGGCGCATCTCGGCGCGCAGCTTCGCGTCGAGGTTGCTGAGCGGCTCGTCCAAGAGCAGGACTCGTGGCTGAATCACCAGCGTGCGGGCGAGGGCGACGCGCTGCTGCTGCCCGCCGGAGAGCTGCGACGGCTTCCGGTTCGCCGTGCCTTTGAGGTCCACCTGTTCGAGGGCGAGCTTTACCTTCTCCGCGATCTCTTCACGCCTCGCTCCGCGCTCGCGCAGGCCGAAGGCGACGTTTTCAAAGACCGTCATGTGCGGCCAGAGCGCGTAGTTTTGAAACACCATTCCGACATCGCGCTTCCACGGCGGAACGTGGGTCACCGGTTCTCCGTCGAGATAGACGACGCCTTCGTCCGGCGCGGCGAAGCCGGCGATCGTCCTGAGCAGGGTGGTCTTGCCGCAGCCGCTCGGTCCGAGAAAAGTATAGAACTCGCCGCGCTCGATCTGGAGCGTGACGCCGCGCACGACCCACTGCTCGCCGTAGCGCTTGCCGATGTTTTCCAATCTCACCTGAGCGGGTTCCATGATTCCCTGGGTCTAGAGCCGGTTGAGCGCTGACACGGGTTGGCTGTTCCCGATCTCCTGCGGTGCTCGAAGCGCCGTGACAAGTGAAAGTTGAAGCGCGAAAAGTTTTGCAATTTTCATTTTGCAATTTTCATTTTGCATTGGTTTCACCTACACTCTAAAGGCGCTTCCGGCGCGCTCTCCGAAGACGCGGTGCGTGAGATAGGTGCCGAGCCCGACGAGCAGGATCGCGACGACGCCGAGCGCGGCGCCCGCGCTGCGTCCGAGCGGGCTTTGCATGTAGATGTAAATTCCATAGGAGATCGGCCCCATCTCGATGCGCGGCACCAGCATGATCGTGGATGCCAGCTCGACGCACGAGGTGACAAAGGCGATCAGGCCGCCCGCCACCAAGCCGCCGGCGATCAGCGGCACGGTGACCTTCCAGTAGGTCTTGAAGCGATTGGCGCCGAGGTTCTGAGCCGCCTCCTCGAGGCTCACGTGCACCTGCTGCAACGCGGCGTAGCTCGCCCGCACGGTGTAGGGAAGGCGGCGCACGGTGTAGGCGATCACCAAAATGATCCAGCTTGACGTAAGCGGCCCGCCGATTCCCGGAAAGTCCCAGCCGTGAAAGACCCGGATATAGCCGACGGCGAGGACGACGCCGGGAATGGCCAACGGCAGCGTGGCGATGGCGTCCAGCAGATTTCTTCCCCGAAGCCGGCTGCGCACCAGCAGGAAGGCGATCGCCGCGCCGAGCAGCACGTCCAATCCGGCGGCGATCAACGTGTAGAGCAACGTATTTTTCACGAAGTGGGGGACGCGAAAGAAAATCTCCACATAGTTGTCAAGAGTGTAAATGCTGGGCAAGATGGAGAAGCTCCAGATCTTGGCGAAGGAGAGAACCGCGATGCCGATGTGGGGCAAGAGGCTCACGCCCAGCGCCAGCCCGATAAAGAGCAGGATCCAAACTCGTTTTCCCCCGCTGAGGCGTTCCGAGACGGGGGCGCCGCGCTGGACCGTGGCGTATTCGGCGATGGCGAGATATTTCCGCGCGCCGAACAGCGAGGCGAGCGAGAGCAGGACGAGCACCACGCAGATGACGTAGCCGTCGACGTCGTCGATGCCGATGGTCGTGATGCGGAGATAGGCCTGCGCCGCGAGGAGGTTTTTGTAGTTGAGCATGAGCGGCGTGCCGAGATCGTCGATCACGCGGATAAAGGCGATGAGCGAGCCGGCGATGTAGCCGGGCAACATCAGCGGCAGCGTGATGCGGCGGAACAGCCGCCACCCGTGGCAGCCCATGTTCTCAGCCGCCTCTTCGAGGGAAGCCTCGATGTTGGAGAGCGAGACGGCGGTGTTGAGCATGATGAAGGGAAAATAGTGGAGCGTCTGCACCAGGACGACTCCGGTCATCCCCTCCATGAACGGGATCGTCGTGTCGAACCAGCGCATGAGCAGGAGATTGACCATGCCGCTCCGCCCCAAGATCATCTGCAACGCCACCGCGCCGACGAACGGCGGGATCACGAGCGGCAGCGTGGAGAGGGTTTGCAGCGCGATCTTGCCGCGAAATTCGTAGCGCGCGCTGATGTAAGCGAGGGGAACGGCGATCAGGCTGCCGAAGAAGACGACGAGCACGCCGCTGAGCAAACTGTTCCACAGGGCCTCGCGGAAAAGAGGGCGGCGGAAAAAGTTGACGAAGTGGAGGAGCGTGAGGCGTCCCTGATCGTCGGACAGCGAGACCCACAGGACGCGCGCCACCGGGTAGAGGATGAAAATTCCCAGCAGGGCGAGCAGCGCCCACATGAGGAACCCCTGCCGCCAGTCTACGCCCCGCCTCATCCTCATGCGCCACCGATTTTCGATTTTAGATTTTGGATTTTAGATTGAATCCGGAATCCGAATCCGGGAATCTAAAATCGGCAATCGAAAATCTAAAATTCTCCGCCTTGAGCTATCGCGTCAGAGCGAGCGCCTTGCTGGCCAGCTCCTTCGCCTTGCCGTAGTTCGCTCTGGCGAAGTTCTCCCACTCGGTTTCGAGTTGCGCCTTGAGGCCCGACTTCGACTTGAAGGCGTCGGTCACCTCCTTGTCGCTTGCCCGCTTGTCGGTGATCGGCGGCTGAGAGGCCGCCTTTCTCGCCTCGCCGACGAGGCCCTGCGCCTGCGCCACGTCGCGCCCCTTCGCCTTTGAGATCGCCTCTTCAGCCTTGTAGATGCCGTCCCACGCATCCTTCAGCTCCCGGTGGCGGAAGGTGATGACGTGGTCGTACAGCGAGTTCACCACGTCGCGCCGCCCGGAGGAGAGCTTGTCGTTGAAGTTCACGCCGCCGAGCTTCATGGTGAACGGATTGGGATAATTCTTCGGCGCTTTGGCATAGAGATCGGGGAGCACCGGCAGCCGCGCGATGTCGGGAGAGAAGAGCACCGTCTGCCCTGCCTCGCTCAACAGATAGTTTACGAACGCCTTAGCGTTGTCCGGGTTCGGCCCGCCTTTGACGATCCCCACGCTCGCGGGAACGACGGAGGTGAGCGACGGATAGACGAAGTCGACGGGCTGGCCGCTCGCGATATTCGAGAGGCCGAAAAAGTCGATCACCACGCCGATGCCGTACTGCCCGGTGACGACGGCCTCGGGCACGCCGAAGCTCCGCTCTGTGATCGTTCCCATGTTGCCGCCGGAGTTGAGCAGCAGGGCCCAGCCTTTCTCCCACCCATAGGCCTGGAGGATGACTTCAACGGTCAGGTGAGTCGTGCCGCTGCGCGACGGCGCGCTGATGACGAGATGGTTGAAATATCTAGGATTCGTCAGGTCGGTCCATTCTTTGGGCGCGGGGAGCTTGTGGGCCTGGAGATAGTTGCGGTTCCACATCAGGCCGTAGCCGCTCACGGCGAAACCGAAATAGGTCCCGTCCGGATCGTGGATCGGGAACGTGCCAATCTTGGCCGGGATCTTCGCCATGATCTCTTTGGGCGGCGCGTATTTGTCGAGCAGGCCGTCCGTCTTGAGCGCCTGGAAGGCGTCCGGCGCGCTCACCCAGAAGATGTCCGCTTCCGGCTTGCTCCTGGTCTCGCGGAGATAAGTTACGCCGGCGTTGGTCTGCTTGCTGTTGATGACGACTTTGATGCCGGGATTTTTCGCCTCGAAGGCTTTTTTATACCCCTCGAAAAGCTCTTTGGGAAAAGAGGTAACGATCACCACCTCTTTAGCGGCGGCGGCGGTCGTAAGGACGAGGAGCGTAAGCAGAGTGAACAGGGCTCTTTTCATAAAACCCTCCCGTTTATGGCCGTGAAATCTTGACCGGTAGGCTATCGGCGGATGGTTGGGCTGTCAAGGGAAGGGAATGGGCAGCGTCACTGTGAAGGTTGTGCCCTTGTCGAGCTCGCTCTCCGCCGCGATGGTTCCTCCCAGTAGGTCGGTGAACTGCCTGACCAGGTAGAGGCCGAGTCCGATGCCGCTGAAGAGCCGCGTCTCGGAGCTGTCGACCTGATGGAATTTATCGAAGATCCGGGAGAGTTGCGCCGGGAGAATACCGACTCCGGTGTCGGACACCTTGATTTCAACAAAACGGGAGTCAGGAGTTGGGGGTTGGGAATTAGGAATTGGGGGTTGGGGAACGGCCCTAACCCCTAATTCCTGACCCCTAATTCCTACTTGGGCGGTGATCGTGATACTTCCCTCATCCGTGAACTTGACGGCGTTGTTGATCAGGTTCTGCAGGATGTGCTTGAGTTTGTCCGGATCGGTCAGGATCGGCGGCGCGTCGGCGGGATAATCCCAGTGGAAGGCGAGCGGTTTGTCGCCGGGCAGACCGTAGCCCGCTCTCAGATTGTCGAAAAAGTCTTTAAGCGAGACCGGCTCGTACCTTACCGAGATCTTCTGCGCCTCGATGGAGGTTGCATAGAGGATGCTGTTGACCATCGTCAACTGGTCGTTGGCCCGGTTCAGCACTTTTTCGAGAGCGTTTTCCTGCTCCGGGCTGACCGGGCCCAGTATCCCGTCGCGCATCATGCCGGCGTATCCCATGACGACGTTGAGCGGAGTTCTCAGCTCGTGCGACATGACGCTCAGAAATTCGTCCTTGACCTTGTTGGATCTGGCGAGCTCGATGCCCTGGCGTTCGCTCCGCTCGTAGAGCTGAGCGTTGTCGATCGCGATTGCCGCCTGCCCGGCCAAAGCCGTGAGATACTCGACTTCATCGGGAGCAAATTCGTGTTCCTCTCTTGTATAAACCGACAGCACGCCGAGGCATTCACCCTTCACGAGCAAAGGGACTCCCAGGTAAGAGATGAGCCCGTGCTTGCGAAAGAACTCCAGGTCCAGAACTCGCGGATCCGCCTGAATGTTTGGCGCCATGACGGGCGCCCTGGTTTCAAAGACGATGTTGGCCGAGCCGCGTCCACCCCACCAACGTCCTGCTCGCCATTCCTCCTCGTTGAGATTGCGGCAGGCCTCCGGCTCCAGCAGGCCGCTCTCCTTGTTGTACAGCCGAACCGTGCTGGCGGCGTATGGGAAGAACAGCTCCATTTTCTCCAGGAGAATATTCAACACGGCCCGGCGGTCCAGAGTGGAAGTGATCGCCAGGTCGATCTCGTGGAGCGCGCGGAATCGCTCCAGACTCTTCTGAGTCTGTTGGAACAAATGGGCGTTTTCCAGGGCGACTCCGGCTTGCGCCGCAAGAGAACTCAAGAGGTTGATCGTTTCGTTGTCATAGGCCCGTGGCACAGGAGCATAAGCGATGAGCGCGCCGTAGGCCTTCTCTTGGACCACGATAGGCACGGCCACGAGAGAGTGAATGCCGCGCTCGGAGGCGATATCGCTCCATGGGCGGAAGAGCGGGTCGTTTTGCACGTCTTCGCAAATCGCCGGTCGCAGGGCGCGAATGGCGCGTCCCAGGGGCCCGCGGCCGTATGGAGAGGCCGGATCGTCCGACAGCTTCAGCACGTTTCTGTAGCCCTGGTCGTCTCCGGCTACGGCGGCGAAGCGGTAGAAAGGTTTAGCCGGCGTGACCACGTAGGCGAACATGGCGTTGACTAGCCGGCGCGCCTCCTCGGCGATGCGCTCCAACACCTGCTGCGGGTCGTGCGTGGAGGTGAGCGTGAGACCGATCGCTCGCACCGCCTCGGCGTGCTTGCGCCGGCGATCGGCCTCTTCGAGAAGAAGCGCCTTTTGCACCGCAAGTCCCATCTGACTCGCCAGCGTTTCCAGGAGGTGGATTTCGCCGGGGTGAAACTTGCGGGGCTGGCGGCTGCCGAGCTGCATCGCGCCCAGCGCTTTTTCTCCCGCCCAGACCGGCAAGACGATGGCCGACCGGATGCCTTCCTTCTTAAACGCTCTGAGCCCTGGGTGGCCGGGGACGTCCTCGATCACGTAGGCGTCCTTGCGGCTCATCGCTTCGGTCAGCGCGTGGCCTAGCGCCGCGCTTTGCGAGTCGGCGCTTTTGAGATTCACATTGGCCGGGTCCTTGAATCCCCGGACCGAGACCGCCGGCAGGATTTTGGTGGTCGGATCGACAAGGCGGAAAATACCAACCTCAAAGCCGCCAAGCGCGAGCGTCTTGTCCAACACGCTGTCGAGAGTTGTCTTCAGGTCGGGAGAATTCAAAACCGTCTGGCCGACCTCGCGGAGGAGCTCCAGCTCTTGAACTCTGACGAGAAGAGCCTCTTCCGACCGGGCGCGCCTCGCCCGTTCCTCGGCTTCGCCCATCGCGCGCCGCACTCGGGAGGGGAGGTGGAACAGCCGGTCCTTGACGACGTAATCGGTCGCGCCCCGTTTGAGCGATTCCACTGCGGTCTCTTCGCCGACGCTCCCGGAGACGAGGATGAAGGGCAGGTTCGGATATTTTTCCCGCGCGATGGCAAGCGCGGAGCCGCCGTCGAACTGAGGCAGGGAGTAGTCCGCCAGGATTAAATCGAAGTTTCCCTGTTCGAGCGCGCTAAGGAATTCCGCGCGTGTCGCGACCCGCACGACCCGGCAGGGGATATCGTCGGCTTCGAGGGTTGCCTTGACCAGATCGGCGTCGCTTGGACTATCTTCGAGATGGAGAATGCGCAGAGGCTTTTCCATAAATTACGGATGTCGGAGCAACCGGTGTTCAGCCCGGTCTGCGTCTCCGTAAATATTCGCAATTACCCTTCCGGCAGAAGCCCGGCGTCTCTCAGCTCCCTGTGCAGCGTGGCGCGGGCGTCGTCGGGCATCGGCTTGGTGTCCCACTTGGGAAAGCGCTTGATCGCAAAACCGCGCATCCTGAAGACCTCCGTGAGGGCGACGCGGCCGTAGCGCCTGAGCGCCGCGCCGACGAGCCGCGTCGCCGTGTTCACGCGCCGCTGCGCTTCGGCCGCCTTGTCGTACTTGCGCTCGTGGAGCGAGCGCCAAAGCTCGACGCAAAGCTCGGGCACAAAGCTTGTCGGCGGGTTGATCATGCCGGCGAGGCCGAAGGGGACGAGGCCGAAGAGGTCGCAGTTGCCGGTGAAGACCGACACGTCCGGCGGAAAGAGACGGACGTATTCCAGCAGCGCGCCCGCGCCGTAGGCGACCTTGATGCCGCGGATCGTCGGAATCTCCTGCTTCATGCGCAGCGCCATCTCCGGCGGGATCGAGATGCCGGAGTACTTGGGATTCTCGTAGATGAAGATCGGCAGCGGGACCGCGGCGGCGACCGAGCGATAGTGCGAGATGATTTCGTATTCCGTGTGGTCCGAGTAGTAGTAGGGCGGGACCACCGCGACGGCGTCTGCGCCTTTTTCCGCGGCATGGCGGGCCAGCTCCGTCGTGCTTTCGGCGTCCGCCGTGCCGACGTGAATAATCACCGGCAGGCGCGAGCGCGCCTGATCGAGAGCGATCCCGGCCGCGCGCTTGCGCTCCTCGACTGCCATCGCCGGCCCCTGGCCTGACGAGCCAAGGACAAAAAGCCCCTGCACGGATGCTTGCGCATAAAAATCGACCAGCTTGCGCAGCATCGCCTCATCGACTCGTTCCTTTTCATCGAACGGCGTAATCAGCGGAATCAACACACCCTGGATCATAAAGTCCTCCTGGTTCAGCGGTCAGCTTCAGAATAATTCCGGTTAGCGAACAAGGACTGCACGGGCAGCGAAGCCGTTTACCATCCCGGCACGTACACGTAGCCGTCCATCAACAGGCGCGCGGTGCGGACAAGGGCGGCCTTTGAGAGCACCGGATCGCCGTTTCGTTTTGCGGTCTCGATCTCGACCTGGATCGTGCCGGAAGGGTGGCCGATTCTCACGGCGGGCGGGTTGTCCGGCTGGACCTTGCGGTAAATCTCGTTGACGATCGTTCCGTCGATCTTGGCCGCTGCGCCGAGGCAGACCGCGCCGGTGACGGCATAGGCTTTGTGGAGCTTCTGCAAAGCCGTCATGCGGGCGATGACGTCGATCTCTGAGGCCTCCACCTTCCCCCTGGGAGCTTGATAGCTCATCGGCGGCGACACGACGGCGATCTTGGGGACGCCGGGGCTTACCCGCGTGGCGTCTTCTTTCTTGGCGATGCCCATGATCTCGGCGACGACGGAACGGATCTCTTCGCATTTTTTGAGCAGATCGTTGTTGCCCGCGAACTCTTCGAGCGTCTCGTTGCCCTTGATCCCCAGGTCCGTTGCTCTTACGAAGACGAACGGATTCGCCGCGTCCACCATCGAGACTTCCAGCGTGCCGAGGGTGGGGAATTTGACTTGCTCCTTGACTTTCCCCGTCGGCAGGAGCTTTCCCGTCACCGAGCCGCCGGAGTCGAGGAAGTCCAGAAGAATTTTCGAGCCGCTGCCGGGAGCGCCGTCGATGCGGAAATCCCCCTCGCTGACGAAATCGCCCTCGCGCACCTGAAATTCCGCGACGATGATTTTTTTGGTGTTGGTGTTGTAGATGCGGACTTTGGTGACCGGCTCATGCGGCTCGATCAATCCGCGCAGCAGGGCGTACGGCCCGACGGCGGCGGAGGTGTTGCCGCAGTTGCCGGCGTAGTCGATCACGGGGTTGGCGATGCCGACGTAGCCGAAGGTGTAGTCGATGTCGGCGTCGGGCACGCTCGGCGGGCCGATGTAGGCGACCTTGCTCGTCAGCGGATCGGCGCCGCCCAGGCCGTCGATCTGTCTTAGGTCAGGGCTGCCAAAGGCGGCCAGAACGACTTCGTCGCGCTGCTTCGCCTCGCGCGGCAGATCTTTCTCCAGGAAAAAGATCGGCTTGCTCGTGCCGCCGCGATAGATCGCGCAGGGGATCTTCTTCATGGTTGACTAGCCTTCGTATAGCCGATTTCGCCTTTGGGCGCAATGAATTGCGCCTCCTACGGGGATGCGCGGTGGTCTTTTCCGAATGTAGGGGCGCCCATCGACAAGCTCAGGGTGGTGAGGAAACTCGAACCACACCTGTGTGCGCGCCCGATTTTTTCGGTGTGTGGCCGATCGTTCGGCCCGCGCCGCCTAACCCAGGGCCGACACGTAGGTCGGCCCCTACCGGGTGATCACCACCTCGTCCACCTTGTCCACCTCTTTCAATTTGACCTTGACGTCGCCGCCCGCGGGGAGATTGACTTTCTTGCCCACATATTCGGCGGCGATCGGCAATTCGCGGCCGCCGCGGTCGATCAGAACGGCGAGGTGAATCGCCTTCGGCCGCCCCAGGTCGATCAGATGGTCCACGGCGGCGCGCACGGTGCGGCCGGTGTTGAGCACATCGTCGACGAGAATAATGGTCTTGTTCGTGATGTCGAAGGAAATCCGCGTGTTGTCCACCTTACCGCCCGGCAGCAGCGTGTTCAGATCGTCGCGGTAGAGCGTGATGTCCATCTCGCCCAGCGGGATCTCTTTGCCGCCGAGCTTCTTCATCGTCGCGCCGAGCCGCCGGGCGAGATGAATGCCCCGGGTGCGGATGCCGATAAAGGCGACCTGCCCGGGGTCCTGGTGCCGCCGGAAAATTTCCTTGCAGAACCGCTCCAGGCACTTCTTGATCTCCGGCCCGCTCAACACACGCGTATTCTTTTTGTTAGTTTTTTTCATAGGCGACTTTCACTATTGTTTCCAGGAGAACTTGCGCGCCGAGACAGATGTCCTCCGGCGCGGTCCACTCCAGCGGGCTGTGGCTGATGCCTTTTTTGCTCGGAATAAAAATCATCCCGGCGCGCGCGATCTTGGCCATCTGCATCGCGTCGTGGCCCGCGCCCGACGGCATGATCTCGTACGGAATGTTTTTCTCCTCGCAGATCTCCCGAATCACAGGCAGCAGGCTCTCATCCAGCGGCACCGGATGTTCGGCCCGGATCGGCAGAATCTCGAGGGCTATACCGCGCTGCTTGGCGATCTCCCGCGCGCGCCTTTTAACCATGGCGGCGACGCGGTCTTTGGCTTTGGCCGCGATGCTGCGGATATCCACGGACAACTCCACCTTGCCCGGAATGGCGTTGATCACCCCCGGCTCGATCTTCATCGCGCCGACGGTGCCGACGACTCGGCCTTGTTCCATTTTCGAATATTCGCGGCAGATCTCCTCAATGTAGCCGATCAGCTGCGCGGCGGCGACCAGCGCGTCTTTTCGCATCTCCATCGGCGTCGTGCCGGAGTGGTCCGCCTGGCCGGTGAAAATGACTTTGAGCCGCGTCGGCGCGGCGATAGCGGTGACGATGCCGATCTTTTTTTTCTTGGCTTCGAGGATCGGTCCTTGCTCGATGTGCAGCTCCAGATAAGCCTTCACGGTGGCCGGGTCGCGCTTGAGCGACGCCAGCGTGTCTCGATAGATGCCCATGCTCGCGAGGACATCTTCCAGCTTCGTCCCATGCGCGTCCACGGCGTTGGCCAGATCTTCCATCCGCACCTGCCCCGCGAGCAGGCTGCTGCCGAGGGTGGAGAAGCCGAAGCGGGACGATTCTTCGCCGACGAAGCAGGCGACTTCTATTGGACAGGGCAGCCCAACTTTATTTTCCTTGAGAGTTCGCACAGCTTCCAAGGCGCCGACGACGCCGACGGGGCCGTCGAATTTGCCTCCGTGAAGCACGCTGTCGAGGTGGGAGCCGGCGATCACGGCGGGCGCTTTAGGGCCGCCGCCGTTCAGCCGGCCGAAGATATTGCCGATTCGATCGACGTGGACTTTAAGGCCGGCCTGGGTCATCAAATGAATCAGCAGCTGCCGGCTGCGAAGTTCTTTGATGGAGAAAACGAGCCGCGTCATCGACCCGTGCTCGCCCAGGCCGATCCGCGAGATCGCATTCAGATCGTTGAGCAGCCGTTTCTTGTTGATAGCGAGGGAGGCGGGAAAAAGGTTCGCCCGCTGCTCCTGACGCGTCGAAATCATGGA
>MGSS01000039.1:31594-31978 GCA_001798595.1 Deltaproteobacteria bacterium RIFCSPLOWO2_12_FULL_60_19
TCGAAATCATGGAGGCCATTCTAGCAGGTTCGCCCGGCGCAGAAAAACTGACTTAGCCGGGAGGGCATCCGTTGCTATTTTCGCGCGTCTCCGCTATCCGATGCGTCATGCTCTTTTCGGTTTCCTTTCGGGAAGGGGCGCGGGCGGCGGTGCCGGTCTGGATCGCCTTCACCACCTCTTCGTTCGCGCTCGGCGTGGCGGCCAAGGCACACGGTCTTCACTGGGGAGAGATCACGCTGATGTCGGCGCTGGTCTATGCCGGTCCCGCGCAATTCGCCGTGCTCGAGGCGCTTGGGGCGGGGAAGCCGGCGCTCCAGATTCTATTCGCCACGCTTCTTCTCAACCTCCGGTTTTTGCCGATGAGCGCGACGCTCGCCCCTTACT
>MGSS01000039.1:32004-34782 GCA_001798595.1 Deltaproteobacteria bacterium RIFCSPLOWO2_12_FULL_60_19
TACTTTCGCGGGGTAAGCCGGCTGAGGCTCTATTTCGCGGCGCAATTCATCAGCGCCAGCAGTTTCGTCGTGCCCTATTTTCATTTCCAGCGACAGGAGCAGAAGTCGAGGCCGGGGGAGACGAGCGCCGCAAAATGCGAAAGCGATCTCGATTTTTTTCTCGGCGTCGGCGTGACCAGTTTTACGGTGTGGGTCGCGGGCACGGCGGCGGGCTACTGGGCGGCGCTCCACGTGCCCCCGGGCTTCGAAGAGGGAATGAAGTTTATTCTTCCCGGATATTTCGCCTGCCTGCTCGCTTCGGAGATCAAGGGACGGATGGCGGCACTGGTTTGCGCGGCGAGTCTGTTGCTGGCCGTGCCGGGCGCGTTGTGGAATCCCGATTGGGGATGGATCGTCACGGCTCTGATGGTCGCGACAACGGTTTGGGGGATCGAAGGATGGACGCGACGAGCGTAGCGATCATCGTAGCCATGGGGCTGGTGAGCTATGCGCTCAGGCTCGCTCCTCAAGTGCTGCTGGTCGGGTGGAAATTCCCCGCCTCCGTCGAGCGATATCTGCGCTATCTCGCCTACGCTCTGGTCGTGAGCATCATCTCGACCAGCCTCTTCGTCTCCGCGGGCCGCTTCGCCGGCGCCGCCGCTCCGCGCCGCGCGCTCGCGCTGGCTGTCGCCATTGCAGTTGCGGCGCTCACGCGCAGCGTGCTCACCGGCATGCTGACGGGCACGCTTCTCTCGCTCCTGCTCTCTTGGGCTGTATAACGTTATCGGCTAAGTTCAGATTTCCGGTTCAACGCGCAACCTGGGATGTGCCGGGCGAGTCTCCGAGGCAAAAAAGAAGGGACGGTAGAGAACCGTCCCATATGCCCAGGCCGTTAAAGATCACAAACTAGTTTTTTGACCGATTGAGGTATAACTCACGTCCCCTCACTGTGGGGGCATACGGTCTGGGCAATCTCACCATAGCGCCTGTAACTCCTTTGTCAAGCAAAATGTGGTGTTGGTTTTATTTGATTTGAACCACCTATCGTTGTAGGGGCAGGCCCTTCGACCAGGCTCAGGGCAGGCCCCAGTGCCTGCCCGGTCTTTGGGCGACCACGGGGGGTCGCCCCTACAAATTTTCGCTATACGTGGGATTCCAGGATCTCCAGCCCGTCATACCGGTCGATGAGAAACAGCATGCCGTCGTCGCGGCGGAAGACATCGTTGCTCTGAACGGTGGTCTGCCCTTTGCCGGGGAGCGGAACGTAGTAGCCGACTTCCATTGGCTGGTAGGGATTCGAGAGGTCGAGCGCGCGGAGCCCGCCGGAGAACCAGGTGACGTAGAGGATATTGTCGTAGACCTGCTCCGCCGGTTGGTGGGCGCCGAAGCGGCTGGCCGCCGTCGATTCGCCGTCGTACGGCAGCATAAAAGTGGAGACGGGCGTGGGACGGCTCTCTTCGGTGATATCGACGACCCACAAAAAGGCGAACGGCGTGGGGGTAAGTTTTTCTCCCACCTCTTCGTCCGTCACGACCATGAAGTCGCGGCCCGAAATTTTGTTGGCCATCGGCAGCGTCGTATGAGTGGGGCAGGGATAGGGCGGACTATAGTCGAGGCGGCTGACCAGTTTGGGCTTGGTCATGTCGGAGATGTCGAGGATGACGAAGCCGCCATGCCAGTAGCTGACGTACAGGCGGTTACCTCTTCTGATCGGATGATGGCAGCGGTGGTCCGTCCCGTGCCACGCCGGCGTCTCGCCGCCCGCGGTCCACTGCCCCGGCAGCCACCACCGCCCGACCTCTTCGGGCTTCGTCGGATCTTTGAGATCGACGATCATCACGATGTTGCCGACGTAGCCCTCCACGACGGGCGAAATGTAGGCGTAGCGCCCGTCGAAGGTGAAGCGGTGAACGCCTTTGCCCGCAGCCTTGAAAAAGCCGATCTCGCGCGGCCGGGCCTTGTCGGAGATGTCGAAAATCTTAAGCCCGCCCTGAAGCTCCAGTTTGGTCTTGAACCTTTCGTAGTTCACCAGCATCACGTCGCCGCTGACTCTGACTTTGTGCGAGTGAATCCCGTCGGGCACTTCGAGATGGGAGACGAGTTTGGGATGTTTCGGATCGCGCACGTCGATGATCGACGTCCCGTGCGGCGGCTCCATGTGGCCGACGTAGGCGTAGCCGTTTTCGACGGCGACGAGACCGCCGCCGGGAAGGTCCATGCGCCCGACTTTTTTGATATTTTTACTCGTGCCGAATGCCGTACCGTTAGTCCCCATGTAACCTCCTTGGCAAGTCCTCCCCGGGGTGCCAGCCGCCGCCCGGTCGGAGAGCCTGCGCATCCGATACTGCCGGTGGGAATAAGCAGCGACCCATTGCGCAGGCTCGGAGAGCGGGCGGCGGCGGGCACGGCGAGGGATCCCTACTTTCCTTTTGCTCCCTGTATCATTTTGATCGTTTGCTCGGTCGTGCGCACGCGCGCCATGCGCGGAAACATCAGGTCCATCAACGCGTCGTGGGCGCGGTCGTCGTGCGAGCTGCCGCAAGCGTCGCGCACGACGATCATGTTGTAGTCCATATCTCTTCCCGCAAAGACGGTCGAGACGATCCCCACGTCGGTCGAGCCGCCGGAGATGATCAGCGTATCGATTCCACGCGCGCGGAGCGCCAGGTCGAAATAGGTCTGGTAAAAAGTGCTCCAGCGGTATTTCGGGATATAGTAGTCGTTGGGCTGCGGTTCGAGCTCCGGAATCACGTCGGAATTCTTCGTCCCGCCGACGATGTGCGGGCTGAATCTTTTCAC
>MGSS01000040.1 GCA_001798595.1 Deltaproteobacteria bacterium RIFCSPLOWO2_12_FULL_60_19
GCCGGCCCGCTGTTGGTGAAAATGCTGTTGATAGAGATCATCCGGCCGCGCAGTTCGTCGGGCGTCACCAGCTGATTGATCGTGCCGCGCATGATCGCGCTGATCGTATCGCCGGCGCCCGCGAGCGCAAGCAATGAAACGGAGAGCCAGAATGTCCGCGAGCCGGCGAACAGCGCGGTGCAGATGCCGTAAACTCCGACGCCGCTGAAGATCCACAGGCCGCCGCCTTTTCCCCTTGCAACTCCGCGCACCGGCGCTATTCTACGTTTACCGTGGCCGAACGCGACTACTATAAAATTCTCGGCGTAGAGCGGAGCGCTTCACCGGAGGAAATCCGCAAGGCCTACCGCAAGCTCGCCCGCAAGTACCACCCCGACATCAACCCGGGAAATAAAGAGGCCGAAAACCGGTTCAAAGAAATCTCCGTCGCCAACGACATCCTGAGCGATCCGGAGAAGCGAAAACTCTACGACGAGTTCGGCGAGGCGGGACTCGCCACCGGCTTCGACGCCGAAAAGGCGCGGGGCTATCACCGGTGGCAGGAGCAGTCGGCCCGCGCCGGGGGCGGTGCTGCGCAGCAATTCGATATGGACGATCTGGGCGACATGTTCGCCGGCTTGGGGGGTGTTTTCGGCGGCGGCCGCAGAGCGCGGTCGGGACCGATGCGGGGAGAGGACATCGAGGCGGCGATGGATATCGACTTTCTCGACGCGGTGCGCGGCTTTCAGACATCGTTCACGCTCGATCGGCCGGTTTCCTGCGAGAGCTGTCATGGCAGTGGAACAAGGCCCGGCTCTGCTCCGGCGAACTGCCCGGAGTGCGGCGGCAGCGGCAGCAAGTCGATGGTCGAAGGTCCATTGCAATTCCGCCAGAGCTGCCCGCGATGCGGCGGCACGGGAAAACTGCCGGGCGATCCCTGCCCCGCCTGCCGGGGCGCCGGACGAGTCATACGCCCGGAGACGGTTCGGGTCAATATTCCGCCCGGCGCGGAGCCTGGAAAGCGCATCCGCGTGGCCGGCAAGGGAGAGAGCGGCGTGCGAGGCGGGCCGGCCGGCGATCTTTACATCGCTCCGCGCATCCGGCCGCATCCTCTGCTCACGCGATCGGGAAGAGATCTGACGATGGAGCTGCCGATCACCGTGGGCGAAGCGGTTCGCGGCGCGACGGTGGAAGTCCCGACGCCCGCCGGCGCAGTGAAGGTGAAAATCCCGCCCGGTGCGCAGAGCGGACAGCGGCTTCGCATCAGAGGCAAGGGAGTGCCCGCGCATGGCAGGTCGCCGGGGGGCGATTTATACCTGAAGCTGATGGTGCGTGTGCCGAAAGGCGGCGCGCCGCGCGAAGCCGTCGAGAAAATCGACGAGGCTTATACCGAAGATGTGCGCAAAGACGTGCGGCTGTAGCGCGAGAGCGAAGCGATGGCACAAAAGTATCTGCGAATCACCGAGGTCATTCAAATCTGCGGCGTTGACGAAGCGTTCGTCCTGCGGCTGGAGCGGGAGAGCCTGATCTCGCCGGTCACGCGGCGAAGCCAAAAACTTTATCCCCTGGAACAGGTGGATCGCATTCGCGTGGCGCGTCTGCTCATCGAAGAGATGGGCGTGAATTTAGAGGGCGCGGAAGTGGCGCTCCACATGCGCGAGCAGATGATCGCCATGCAGCGCCAGTTCAACGAGCTGCTGCGGCTGCTGGGGAAAGAGCTGAAGAGATAGGAGAGAAAACGCGAGGACCGTTGAAAAAGGCCTTATTCGTGCTCCGACACGCTCAGCGCGAACGTTCGACTTATGTAGTTTCACGCACTTGGTCAGTTCCTCTTCTCTAATCTTTTTTCTTTTTCCGTTCGAAGCCGGTCGTTGGCTTGCTTGATCCAATAATCAGATTCTCTGTGCGCCTCCGGATCATTGTATCCAAGAAAATACTGATTTCGGTCTGTGCCATCTTTCCCAACTTCTTCCGTGCCAATTGAATCTTCTACAACGGCTAAGTCATCCGACTGCTGCTCGATGCCTCGCACTTGCGTTCGCACAATTGCGGTCTCTCCGGCAGGTTCGACGAGCGCCCAGCAGATTATGGGCCGATTTGAAATCTCTATTTGCTTATTTTCCGATTCCCGGCAATGAACGGCTTTCCAGCCTGCCTGTGCCGGGATGATTTGAAGAATTTTCCAACCTTTATGTTCGTTCATAAATCCTCTTCTGGCGTTAAGCAGCCTCTTTTCCGTCCGTTCTGCAACAATACAGCGATTTCGTCGGGAGTCCATACCTGATCGCGTCGGCGCGCTGGGGATTTTACAGTTTGCTGCCGGCGCCTTCGAAGTGACGCTTTCGGAATCGTGAACCTCGCGCCGTCAACCCGCTCCGCATGCGCAAGCAGACGATCGCCATGCAGCGCCGGTTCAACGAAATGCTGCGCTTGCTCGGGCAGGCGTTAAAGCGATAAACTCTCGCAGGGGAAATGTGCCGATGGAATCGACGGCAGCCGAAAGACTGAAGCGAATCTCAAACAAGCAAACCTTAAAGCTCACGCACTACGGGCGGAAGTCGGGCAAGCCCTACGAGGTCACGACCTGGTTCATCGCCGACGGCGACAAGGTCTATCTCCCGACCGGCAACGTAAACCGCCAATGGGTAAAAAACGTGAAGCAGACGCCGCGCGTCAGATTATCCGTCGGTGGGGAGACGTTCGACGGCGAAGCCCGTTTTCTCGCCGCCCCGGGCGAGCACGACCGCGTGATGTCGATGGTCGCTCGGAAATATTGGATGTTCCTGCCGATGATCGCCGTGTGGCGACTCCTCGCGGCGCTGGGGATTTTGCAGTTTGCTACCGGCGCGTTTGAAGTGCAGATACGATTCTGCGATTGGGGTCAGACAATTTTAAAAGAAAGTCTAGTCATAGAAGTCTGACCCCCTATACTCTCTGCTCTTCGCAAAGATGAGTATCCCTGAGGTGTCCCGGTCCAGCCGGTGAACGATGAAGATGCGGTTTCGGGACTTGGCGTAACCCTTGCGGATATAATTGGTGAGGATGAAATAGGCGGTTCGTGTATTGCTCCTATCTGTAGCCATCGTCAAGAGTCCCGGCGGCTTGTCCACCACGAGGATATCTCTATCTTCGTGAAGTATCACGAGTCCTCTCGACAGAAATTTGACGCCCGGTCCGGAATGTTTACGGATAGCGAGCATACCATCCGCCATTGTCAGCGGTCTAACGTTTTGGGGTGAGCCACTCCGTCCGTCTCAACCCAAGGGTTAGGCGATCTCATTATTTAGCTCTATCTCCTTTTTGTGTCTCCAACTCTGATAGACGCTTTCGCAACCGTTCGGCATTCGCATGCAGAGCGTCAATCATTTCTGCGAACTTATCGAGTCGCATTGATATGGCCTGTGCTGCGACGAACAACTCTTCGACTGTTCTTTCTTCCGAGATGGGGTGACCGTTAAACGTCGCGTCATCGATTGCTCGCCCATGGAACATATTGTTTCGGAGTTTATTGATTTTCCGAACATTCGCTGCTTCTTGCGGAAAGTGTATGGCGAAGAATGGTTCAACCAGGGAGTACTTCCTGGCGAAGTTGATCTCGACAATATTCTTCCACAATTTGCGTTCAGCCTTCGATACCTTCTCATGCTCCTTCCATCCGGGGGCATCTTGCTTTAACCATCCATAAAGAAGTCGATTGATTTTATTCTCAATCAAGAGGTGCGACATGAGGCAGACCACGACAGCTTCCGCTTCGTGGTCACTGAGTCGTGGATAGAGTATTTTGCGGAGGGTCTGGGCTACCTTACCTTTTGGAAAGCCGGAGCCCGTTGTGCTTGACACGGAAATCTCCTCTGAAACTGCCTAACCGTTAAAGGTCCCCCGGCGTCATTAGCGAACCGTCCGAAGGCCCGAGTTAGACCCAACAAGTTGGCATGCCCGCTTTTCTTTCAGTACTATGACAGATTTGGATATGTCTACTGAAATCATCGATAAGCTCATTTTTGCTTGTCATTCGCTGTCCTAAAGTCTGTGATAAACTTAGTTGTCAGGTCCCGCAGGGTACGTCGGATTTCTGAGAGGTCTGAAGCTGGAGCGGCACCGAGCACCATTTGACTCCATGTAGCAACCAGATCTTTCTCGGGGACGAATACCCTTGATGAAGGCTTTGGCATTGGTCGGGCAAAACGCATGTATTGAAGAAATTCCAGCCGGACTGTAAAGGCATATACCTTCCCGATCTTGTACGTGCCGACTTGGACCCAAAGCACAGGGTCAAACGATTTCCCGTCCCGCTTTAGCACCCCGTACTTGTACAGTAGAACTTCGATCTCCGCACGAACATCGGCCATCGACAAACCATTCTGGACGAGATCAGCATCAAGATTCTCGACAATGAGTCCCGCGACACCATCGAGTCCAGCCAATGATAGGACACCAGAACCGCCGACGAAAGCTGGCGGTACCTGCTGGCCGGCCGCGGAAACGAGCAGCACCGGAAACAATATAAAAACAAACATCAGTAAAAGGCTGATGATCATGAAACTTACTTTCCAAATTCTCGAAAGCGAACTATTTGCCTTCGCCATTGTTTAACCGCTCCTCTCAACATTTCATTCCCCGGTAGATGATTTGAGGGTTTCTCGCACAGCCTAACGAAGGGATCAGGCGTAGCTCCTTGCGATCGCTCTGAAGCGCCGAGTTAGGCACCGTTATGGTCGATGAAAACTCAAGGGTACGCATTTAGAGGCCTCCCACTGTTTGATAACCTTCCAGCCGATGTCACGTGCCGCATCGGCGAGTTTAGGGTCCTTCATGTGAGCATTCTCAAGGTCCCGGTAGCGCGCTATTAATGGCGCCGATTCCTCCGTTGCTTGCTTTTCGACACCACTGGCAAATAGCCCTAGAAGTTGTTCCCGATGACCTTGGGGAACGTTGCGAATTTTGTAAGCGAACAGTCGCGCCTGCTCACAGCGTGCGGCAGAATCAAAAGCTGCTTCCTGCTTCCATTCATTAACGGGTATCGAGCTAAATTCCCTGCCTGCATATTTGTCATGCTCGTTGAAAGTCCAGGGTGGGGTCATATAGGCCCACCTTGCCTGCGTCGATGCGGCCGTGAGTGTACCCCAAAACTGAAAGAGGAAGCCGAGAATCAGCAAAATAAATCCCCAAAAGGAACTCTTGTAAGTTGCAATGAAACCTTGAGCAATTGAGTCAGCCACCATCGCCTCTCGATTTCCCATCCCCAACCTGTTGAACGAAACTGAAATCGCCTCGTCCTCGATCCGTCTTTTTGCCTCCACGGAAAACCAAGACGCGAAATATGTTTTTGTTGCGCGCCAGACGAGAATGATGGATCCGATTATGCTCAACACCAAACCGACTGACGTTAAGATTTGTGAAGGAGGGTACATTGTTAACTCGCCCCACTGACTTGACTTGCCGAATTACCGCGCAATACTTTTTGTCTTGTTCTCAACCGACTCCGGCATTGCGTCCCATGTCCTGCCGTCTAGTTCGCGACCAGATAGTTTTTTCCGAGTTCCACCCCATTGCTTGAAAAAGAACGGTACTCCGTTCGCCAGGCACCGGTCTCTGATATTCCGCACCCACTCAGGCTCGATTTTGCGACATCCTGGACCGGACTCCCCTCCCACGATCACCCAATCGATTCCTTGTAGCGGCAGCCGAGGAATAGGTCCCAACAGCGGCTCAACAGACAAAAAGCGAATCGCTGCTGGCACGCTCCGCAGGTGGTCGATACGATATGTGTAGTCCCTATTTTCTACGCTTACGCCCATCCAAATATTATCGTGCCAAGAGAGCCGTTCGGCGACCTCGGCCAGCCTATCCGACCGTTTGGTCAAAATCTGGAACGTGTGCCAATAGGCTCGGCCCATGACATCAAACGCCGCCTGTATGAAATCCAGCGGGATCTCTGGATGAAAAAGATCGCTCATGGAATTGACAAAGATTTTCCGCGGCTGGGACCAGCGCAAAGGTTGTTCAAGTAAGTCCGGGTGCAAGGTTACGTCAAAGTTGTTCCGATACCGGGGCTGGCCCATCGCGTGGAGCCGACGCGCCATCCGGTGTGCGTAGCAGTTCTTGCAACCCGGACTGATCTTGGTGCAGCCGGTTACCGGATTCCAGGTCATATCGGTCCATTCGATAGACGATTGTGATGCCATTATTCACCTCGACAAAATGTCCTGAGCAATCCTAACTGCGGTTTTCGCTCCTCTAGGGTTCGCAGCCGCAAAACTCAAGAGATAAATTGGCACGTTACGGGAATTGCGCAGAGGTAGAGGATTACGTGCCACGTCGGCAAACACAGATTGGAGACGAGAAACCCAGAACTTCGAGATCGTCGCGAAGTCTGCATCCTTGATGAGATCAGGCGTTTCACTGAATAACTTTCTCTGGTCTGACTCGCGATAAAATACCTTTCCCCAACTATCCGTCCCAAAGATCCGGGTTAGTCGTTCCGCCCAAGCTCCTTCCGGTGGGCCTTGCCTCAACAGGAGACGATTTACGCCTACCCCAAGCGGAAACAAAACCCAAAGGTCAACACCCTGGGTTCCAGCCATTGCTTCTATGGTGGCCCACTCCACCTGCATGCCGAAGGGATCCAGAAAAACAACCGCTCTTGTTTTACTCCAATCCGTTTCTCGACACCAACGCGACAGGTAAGCGTTCGCGTCCTCAGGAATGATTTTGATCCGTGGCGCGATATTGGGAAACTGTTTGCGCAGACTCGACAGCTCTCGGGCTCTTGCCTCATCATGTTCGATAAAGATGTATCCCGCAAAAGGAGGTTTCGTTTCTAGGGCAACGTGAGTGCTCCCTTTGCGGAGAGCTTCCACATCTAAATCTAAGCTAATATCGAACAACGAATCACCTTCTACAGCTCCAGAGAGAGATTCTTTTCTGAATCCGGTACCAGCAAAGGCATCAACATAGAGGGCTTTGAAATATCTCGCACGAGGATTTGTACTAAAGATACCCATGTAAGCCTGGAGATATTTCCGCAGACGAGCGAGTTTATCTTCAGTCCAAGGTCCGCCAAACTGAGATTGAGCCATAGTATAACCCGGCAAATCGAGCCAAGCCTTTACTCTCGCTAGTATAAACGAGGGGCAGTATCCATCATTTGCCAAAGGTTCGTCAAACCCGTTGCTTCATTCCCCCCACCCCTGCAAAAACCACTTCCTTCTCACCCGGTCATAGTAGACCCACAACAAATCGCCCCGGCGAGTTTCGGCGAAGTAATATTCTCGATGGATCTCGCGGTTCCACCAGCCGCCGGAGAGGACAAACGGCCCGGAGAGTTTTTCGACGGCGCCGTAGCTCGGCCCGAGGAGGAGCCAGCCGTCGTCGCGTGTGTGGGGCTGGGAAGGCAAAGGAACGGACTTCGCCATGATCCGGCGGACGAGGGTGCTTGATTCTCGCGGCTGAGATCTGGGAAATTCCACGCGGTCGAGAGGCGCCCAGGCAAAGCGGGCTTCGGGGAGATGGCCGTCGGTCAATTTCGCCCGCACCACGGATGCGTCGCCGAACTCGGCCCGAAGGCGCGCCAACGCCCGATTGGCTGCATCTAAATCACGGCCGGGTGCTCCGGTAAAAAAGCGAAGCTGCTCGCGTGTAGCCGGGATCGCTTCCGCCACCAGCTCGATCTCCGTCACTCCGTTCGACGATGAGCTCACGGTCGAACCGGCGGAGAGCTTCACCGATTCCAGGCGGAGACGAACCAAGTCGAGCAGTTGGACCGCCTCCAACGTCGGCATGGCGGGACGGATATGCTCCTCGCGCCAGGCGCTTTTATAGATAAGGAAGCGGAGCAGCAGCCCTGCCAGCGCCTCGCTGCGGGCGGCGAGAGACGCGAGCATGGGATGGAGGAGACTCTTGATGAGAAACAGGAGGCGTGTGGAGTCCGTCTCCGGATCGTCGAGTAGGAGTTTCTGCCGGATCGGCTCTTCAGGCGCGCGCGGTCTGAGCGGGTCCCAGAGATCGCCGGCGGCCATCCGGTGAAGGCGATAGGCCTTCGGCCCAAAGCGCTCGTAGAGTCCTCCAGCCGGAAGCGAAAGAAAAGCGCCGACGGTTTTTATTCCCAGCTTCGCCAGCGTGTCGCGCAGATCCGGCTCAAGATCGAGACAGTCAAGCGAAACCTCCCGCGCGGCGGCACGCTCCTGTTGAGGCTCGGCAAAAACCACCATCCCCTCTCTTGCCCTCGCCACCGCATAGGCGCCGAAGCGCGTGAAGCCCGCCACGACGCTCCCGCGAAAGCCTCGATCGTGAATCTCTTGGTAAACCGCGCGCGCCCATTGGTTCAGCGACGGATAGAGAAGGCCGAGGCCGATTCCACTCAGCCAGAAAACTCCAGGCTCTTCTTCGGAAGCCTCAACCTGGGGAGTAAAGCGCATGAAGCGCTTGGTCAGCGCGGTCACCTCTTTTTCGACTTCGCTTGAAGGAACCACGCCGGCGCAGAGATCGGGCGCCAGAGAAGAGCCTGCGGCGTAGCGAAAACCGGGAAGCACTCCGGCCCGCCGTGCCTTTCGGTTCACCCAGAGAATCGTCCCTTGCGGTTTGTCTTCGGCGACGACAGCGGCCGGATGCGCAACCCACTCGGGATGGCGTAACAGCAGGAGCTGGAGGGGAAAGGCCGGAAGGTTAGCACAGGCCAGCCGGCTCACCGCACACCTCCGTCTCCGACCAGGTAGGCCCGCGCCGTTTGTCTTTGAGAATTTTAAGCTCGCACGCGAATTGATTCTCGGAAGTTCGGACGCGCCGGGCGTGGACGCGAAGCGAAACGAGCGAGCCTAGAGAAAACCGGTCGCGCTTCTTTGCCGTCAGGCAAAGCAAAGCGGCATGATGCTGGCGCGCAAGTCCGGCCAGACGGGACTGAAGCGGCGTCGGGATATCGGCGTTGCCAAGGTCGAGTGCGATCAGCCCGAAAGCCCCCGAGCGGAGAAGCTTTTCCCCGGCGCGAGAAATGGCGCGGGACTCCGGCACGCGGACAACCACCAGCGATTGAAGATCCACGCCGCCCTGAGCGACATCGGGAGGATAGAAAAAACTGTCTTGGGACATCACCCAGCCGACCGGCTCGCCTTGCCGTTGCGCGTCCCATACCAACCTGAAAGCGACCGTGAGCGAAGCCGCCGCCCTCGATCCGGAAATCTCCACCAGTCGTCCCGCGGTCTCCGCGAGGGTCCAGTGCGACGCCTGAGCGGACTCAACGGCATCTCTCGTTAGCTTTTCTGCGGTAAAATCCATGTTTCACGACTTTTTATCGTGGCTCGTGCTCGTTGCTCGTGTTCGTTACGATCACGAAATACGATCACGAACACGGCCCTAGAACTTTCTCATTAACCCCACAATCTTCCCCACAATCCGCAGCTCTCTCTGAGAGACGCTGATCGGAGCGTAGTTTCGATTCTCCGGCTTCAGCGTCACGCTCCGCCCTTTTTTTTGGAATCTCTTGATCGTCGCCTCGCCGTCGATCATGGCGCAGACGATCTCTCCGTCGTCCGCCGTTTCCTGGCAGCGGACGATCACATAGTCGCCGTCCATAATGCCCGCCTCGACCATGCTGTCCCCTTTGACCTTCAGGGCGAACACCTTCCCGCGCGCGATATCGCTCGCTATGGTGAGAGACCCCTCGATATTTTCCTCCACCATGAGCGGCCCTCCGGCGGGGACCCGTCCCAGAATCGGCACCTCTTTGGTCTCAGCCATCAACGGCCTGCCCAGAGACGTCAGCAGCTCGATCGCCCTCTTCCCGACCCGGCGCAGGTAGCCTTTCTTTTCCAGGGCCTTGAGATGGTCGGAGACGCCGTTGGTGGAAGCTATCTTGAAGCGCCGGCCGATCTCGTGGATGGACGGGGCGTAGCCCTTTTCCCGCATAGCCTTCGCGATGAAATCGTAGATCTGCTTCTGTCGCGCGGTCAGAGAAGGAAGCATGAAAATTGGTATACTGAAAATACTTTCAGGTGTCAAGGGCTGGTGAAAAAGGCCCATCTACTTCGTTGCGCCAGGGATCGTGCTCGTGATCGTGATTCGTGTTCGGGCCGGAAAACACGAACTCGGGCACGAAACTTGGGAGGGCTGCTTCGAAGGGACACGAACACGATATTTGCCGCATCGGCCCGAAGAGAGATTCCCAGGCGGGCGGCGATTTGACAGCAATCACCTTTATCCTGTAAATAGACGGAATCGTGAGTCGCTTGAGATCAGAATCCGTCCGCCGCCTGTCGCTCTTCGCCGGATCGCTGTTCGTCTTTTTCGTACTGTATACCGCGCCTCACCTCGTCCATCATGCCTTTGAGCGCTCCCATAATCAGGCCCAACCCCCGGCTTGTCAGGCTTTCGCCGTCGCCAAAGGCTGTCACATAACGCCGGTTTCCGTAATTAGCCTTTTTGTCGACCCTCTCGCTATCGAGCGTCTTCCTTTATCGTTAGAAGCTTGGATCCCACATTTCTCCCCTTCCCCCTATTCGCAACGAGCTCCTCCTGTGGCCTAACGCGGCCATCTCGCTAAGCTGAGGCAGGTCGCCTCGGTTCATCAAAGGCTTGGTCCGACCGGGGCTATCCCCTTTCGTCGGACCGCGTTGTTATTGACCAGGAGGAGAAAATGAAACGGCTGTTAGCTGAAATTTGCGTTGTTACTTTGACCTTTGCGTTTTGGGCCGGAACGGCGCGCGCTCACGGCGTCATCGGAAAGCGGTTTATTCCTTCGACCATGACGCTCGAAGACCCCTTTCCGTCGGACGAGCTGGCGATGACCGGCGGCAGAGGAAGCAAAAATATCGAGGGCAGAGAGAGCGGCGTCGGCTTCGAGTTCGCCAAGCGCCTGACGCCGGACCTCGCCATCGGAGTCGAATGGGAATACATCTTCGTCAATCCTAGTGAGGGACACAAGACCTCCGGCGCCGGCAATCCGGAAATCTCTCTCAAATACGCCCTGTTCAGAAGCGTCGAGCATGAAGGCATCCTGAGCGTCGGCCTGGGCGTCGAGGCGGGAGGCGTCGGCTCCAAAAGGGTCGCTGAAAGAGTCACGACCATCACTCCGGCCCTGCTTTTCGGCAAGGGACTCGGCGACCTCCCGGATGCTCTCAACTATTTGAAGCCGCTGGCGATCACCGGCTCCGTGGGAGTGAACATTCCCGCGAATAGAAAATTATCCGGCGAAGAAGAGCGGAACCCCACCACCGTCGCTTACGGCTTCGCCCTTATGTACAGCGTCCCCTATCTCCAGTCTTTCGTGAAAGACGTAGGCTTGGGAGCGCCGTTCGACCGCCTATTCCCGGTTGTGGAGTTCAACTTCGAGACTCACGCGAACAATCCCAAGCGGGGAAGGACGGATGCCTTCGTCAACCCGGGCCTCATGTGGGCGGGAAAATACATCCAGCTCGGCGTGCAGGCGCAGGTACCGATGAACAGTCGCTCGGGCAAAGACGTCGGCGTCAAAGGGCTGCTCCATTTCTTCCTGGACGACATCGCGCCCAATATCTTCAGTTGGACGCCGTGGGGAGTCATCGGACCGGCACAGAAATGACGCCGTTAAAGCTAAAACGTTTGATTCTCTTCGGTGCCGTCATCTTCATGATCAGTCCGTCGCCGGCTCGCGGACATGCCTTTCCCATGCGCTCGGAACCGCGAGTCGGTCGGACCATCGTCACCTCTCCGCAAAAAGTAACGATCTGGTTCGATGGGGAGTTAGAAGCGGCCTTCAGCACAATCGCCGTGTATAACTCAAGCAAGCAACGCATCGACAAGGGCAATGGCCGCGTGAATCCCTCCGATGCGACGGTTCTGGAAGTGGAGATTCCTCCCCTGCCCGCGGGCACCTACCGGGTCCATTGGAGCGTCGTCGCCAAGGACACGCACCGCACAGAGGGCGATTTTCCCTTTACCGTAGAGGGAAAGTTTCCATGATTCACGGCCACTTGCTGCCACACTCGCTGCTTCAAGGGATCGACCTCGCCGGGATGATTCTGTTGGCCGGAAGTTCGGCTTTCAGGGTGCTGGTGATTGCCACTCCATCACGCGAGGTCTCTCGCCTGGAGCGCTGCCTACCGTTTTTTTTAATCGCCGTCGGCCTCGCGGATTTGATCCTTCGCTCACAGATGATCACAGGCCGTCATGGAAGCGAGGTTTTGTCACTTCTTCCCACGGTCCTTTTCAAGACCCACTTCGGCAACGTCTGGATAGCTCGGATCTTGCTCCTGTTTGTTCTCGGCACTTCGGCAGTTAGAGGGAGAAACGGAGCCGCGCTGGCCGTCTGCGGACTGTTACTTTTGACTGAAAGCCTTTCGGGTCATGCGGCGGACTCCGGCACGCTGTCCTTTGCGGTCCTCGCCGACTGGCTTCATCTCCTTGCTGTCTCAGCCTGGATCGGTGGTCTCGTCTCTTTGGCCTTTTCGTTGCGGCGATGGATTGCGTCAGGCGAGCCGGAGGTATCCTCTGCGCTCGTCATAGAGGTAAGGCGCTTTTCGACGCTCGCGGGCCTATGCGTTGCTGTGATCGTGGCAACCGGAGGGTTTCAGATTTGGCATCGAGTGGGCAGTCTCGCGGCTCTGCTTCAAACGCCGTACGGGCAAACGCTGACAGTGAAATTGGTCCTGGTTCTCATGCTGCTCAGTCTCGGCGCGTTGAATCGGTTCGTCATCGTGCCGAAGCTCTCATCGGATCAAGCAGCCTCGCGGAAACTTTTCAAGACCGTAGCCTATGAAATCGG
>MGSS01000041.1 GCA_001798595.1 Deltaproteobacteria bacterium RIFCSPLOWO2_12_FULL_60_19
CAAAGCGCGCTTCTCTGAGGATCTTGGCCGCGTAGTAGAGACGCGCTTCCTCGTCTCCACCTGACAAGAGTTGCTTAAGATCGGATCGAGTCGTCGGCTCATCCCACAAAAAGTCGGGCCTGTCCGTCAGGTCATGACTCATATTTAAACTTTACCATTATTTCCGCGGGCTATAAACTCGCCCTATCCAGAAACCGCCTGCGCGTTGACAACGTCACCTTATCTAATATTGTATCCTTCAAATTGGGGATGCGGGGCCAGCCTGCCTTCTCGGATGGGCGTTTTAGACTTTCGAACGCCGGTGGGCAATGGGTCGTCGGGGCAATTTTGAGTTCCCTGCCTGTGCGACGGCAGACAGGTCGGTGGCTGGCCCTGTCAAAGGAAATTCTTATCACTTAACGTAGAACCCACGGCTAGCGGTACAGTTGGATTTCAAAAGGAGGTAATGACATGCCAAAGAGAACACCGAGACGGAAGTGCGGGACAATGTCGGTTCACCATCGGTTGCTCGAATCAGATGCCGGATTTCGAGGAAGGCAGATGGCTCTCGAGCATGCGACAGTGCAGCGCATGATGACGGGCTTCAGAGCACGGATCGGAATCACGAAGATTCCGGTTGTCGTGCATGTCGTTTTCAACAAGGCGGACGAGAACATCTCAGTCAGCCAGATCAGGAGCCAGATCGCCGTACTGAATCGTGATTACCGTGCGACGAACCCGGACCGCACGAAGGTGCCGTCTGTGTGGGCTGGACTTGTTGCTGACGTGCGCCTTCAATTCGCTCTCGCCACGAAGGATCCGAAGGGCAAACGGACGAGCGGCATCACGCGCACGAAGACCACGCGAACGTCCTTCGGCGACGACGATGCCGTGAAATTCACGGCGAGGGGGGGCATGAATGCCTGGCCAACGAAGAAATACTTAAACATGTGGGTATGCACGCTGGCCGGGGGCCTGCTTGGCTACGCGCAGTTTCCCGGCGGACCGCAGCGAACCGATGGCGTCGTGATTCTCAACACGGCCTTCGGCACAACAGGGTCGGTGAAAGCGCCATTCAATCTCGGGCGATCGGCCACGCACGAAGTCGGGCACTGGCTGAACCTTCGTCACATTTGGGGCGACACTGAAGACTGCAGTGGAAGCGACCTTGTCGCTGACACACCGAACGCCGCCGGTCCCAACTTCGGCAAACCGAAATTTCCGAGCGTCAGTTGCGGAAATGGCCCGAGCGGGGACATGTTCGTGAACTACATGGACTACGTTGACGACGATGCGATGATGATGTTCACGACGCAGCAAGCCGTTCGGATGCAGGCTGCGCTGGACGGCGCTCGCAGCTTGATCGGATGATAAAACCATGGACCCGCTTCTGCAGCATTGGATTCATTCCCACGAAGAGGATACCGACACTGAAATGGTGTTCCGTCCGGCGTCGTTCAACTTTCCACCGGCTCGCGGCCGGAAAGGCTTCGAACTGAGTCCGGACGGAGCGCTGATCGATTATGGGATCGGGCCAGCCGATCGCCGGCAGCAAACCTCGGGCAAGTGGAAGCGCACTGGCGATGATCTCACGCTCGATGCCGGTGCCCGCCGAGTGCTGAAGATTGTCTCGGTCTCGAACGATCGTTTGGTTGCGAAGAAATAGGGGGCACAAAAACTCCCTTCCTAAATTCCTAGGTTAGGGGATCTTCCGGCTTCTTATACACCACCCTAGCATCGAAGCTCTTGCGACGACGGTCCACAAAGCGATTATCCGCGCGCACCGGCCTGGGAAGAGTCTCAAGCGCCGCCCAACAGGTACGCAAGTTCCCATCATGTAGTCTCGAGCTTTTTCTTCAGCACTTCATTCACCACCTGCGGGTTCGCCTTGCCGCGCGTCGCCTTCATGACCTGGCCGACGAGAAATCCGAAGATTTTTTCATTGCCGGCGCGATAGTCCGCCGCCTGCTGCGCGTTCGCGGTGAGCACCTCGGCGATTGCCTTCTCGATGCCGCTCACGTCCGACACCTGTTCCAGTCCTTGATCGCGAACGATCTTTTCCGGCGGCTCTGACCGCTCAAGCATCTGTTCGAAGACATTCTTGGCGATCTTGCCGCTGATCTTTCCCTCGTCGATCATTTTGACCATCGCCGCCAGATACTCCGGCGGCACCGGCCAGTCGGCGATGCGGAGCGCGTTATCCAGTCGTCTCTCTTTGATCACGCGGAAGAGATCTCCCATCACCCAGTTGCTCAGCGCCTTGGGATTGGCGTGCGTTTTGACCGCCCTCTCGAAATAGTCCGCCACGTCCCTGCGGCTGGTCAGCAGCTCAGCGTCGTACGGCGGCAGGTTGTACTCAGCGATAAAGCGCGCTTTACGCGCCTCCGGCAGCTCGGGCAGGCTCGCTTGAATCTCTCCGATCCATTTGTCGTCGACGACCAGGGGGAGCAGGTCGGGGTCGGGAAAATAGCGGTAGTCGTGCGCCGCCTCCTTCGAGCGCATCGAGCGGGTGACTTCCCGCTCGGCGTCCCACAGGCGCGTTTCTTGGACGAGCTTGCCGCCTTCCGATAGAGTCGCGATCTGCCGCTCGATCTCGTGGGCGATCGCCTTCTCCACCGCCTTGAACGAGTTCATGTTCTTGATCTCGACCTTGGTGCCGAATTCGCTCGAGCCGGCGGGGCGCACCGAGACGTTGGCGTCGCAGCGAAAGCTCCCTTCCTCCATGTTGCCGTCGCAGACCTCCAGATATTGCAGGATGGCGCGCAGGCTTTTGAGATACGCGCTCGCTTCCTCGGCGCTGCGCATGTCGGGCTCGCTCACGATCTCCACCAGCGGAACGCCGGTCCGGTTGAGATCGACGAGGCTGAAGTCGCCGCGGGCCTCATGGATGTTTTTCCCCGCGTCTTCTTCCATGTGGATGCGCGTGAGCCGGATCTTTTTCTTCGCGCCGCCGGTTTCGATTTCAATAAAACCGTTGCGGCAAAGCGGCAGCTCGTACTGGCTGATCTGGTAGCCCTTGGGAAGATCGGGGTAGAAATAATTTTTCCGCGCCCACTGACTATAGCGCGCGATCTCGCAATGCGTCGCCAAGCCCGCGCGAATGGCGAACTCGACGACCTTCTTATTCAACACCGGCAGGACGCCGGGAAATCCCATACAAACTGGGCAGGTGTTGTGGTTCGGCGCCTCACCGAATCGCGTCGAGCAGCCGCAGAAGATCTTCGACTCGGTCAGGAGCTGGGCGTGGACCTCAAGGCCGATAACGGGTTCAAACGCCATAGAAGGCTCCAATGCAAAATGCAAAGTGACCGGAAGGTTTTTCGTCGCCTCTTAGGCTTCTATTTTGCATTTTTCACTTTGCACTTTTCATTTTGCGTTTAAAGCTTCGGCTTACGTTTATGCCACTCCGTCGCCTGCTCGTACGCGTAGGCGACTCGCAGTATGGTTGCTTCGTCGAAGTGCTTGCCGATGATCTGCATGCCGATCGGCAGTCCGTTGCCATCGAATCCGCAGGGGAGGGAGAGGCCGGGAAGCCCGGCCAGGTTTACCGAGATCGTGAAGATATCCGAGAGATACATCTGGAGCGGGTCCTGGGTTTTCTCCCCGATCTTAAACGCTGTTGTCGGCGTCGTCGGCGTGATGATCACGTCGCACTTCCGAAAAGCCGCCTCGAAGTCCCGCTTGATGAGCGTTCTCACCTTTTGCGCCTTGAGATAGTAGGCGTCGTAGTAGCCGGCTGAGAGGGCGTAGGTGCCGAGCATGATGCGCCGCTTTACCTCGGGCCCGAAACCTTCCTGCCTGGTTCTCATGTAGGTCTCGGTCAAATCCTTGGCCGGCGCGCGATAGCCGTATTTCATGCCGTCGTAGCGCGCGAGGTTCGAGCTCGCCTCCGCCGTAGCAATAATATAGTAAACGGCCACCGCATACTCGCTGTGCGGCAGCGAGACCTCCACGACTTCGACGCCGTTTTTCTCCAACAGCCGGATGGCGTCCTTCACGGATTTTTCCACTTCAGCCTGTATTCCGGGGATAAAATACTCTTTCGGCATCCCCAGTCGGAGACCTTTCACGCCGCCGTGGAGTTGGCTCGCGTAGGCGGGAACCGGAACATCGACCGAGGTCGAGTCGCACGGATCTTTCCCGGCGACGGCTTCGAGCATCAGCGCGCAGTCGGTCACGTCTTTGGTCATCGGGCCGACCTGGTCCAATGAAGAAGCGAAGGCGATGACGCCGTAGCGGCTGACCCGGCCGTAGGTCGGCTTCAGCCCGACGATGCCGCAGCAGGCGGCGGGCTGGCGAATCGAGCCGCCGGTGTCGGTTCCGAGCGCGGCGATGCACTGGTCGGCGGCGACGGCGGAGGCGGAACCGCCGGAGGAGCCTCCGGGAACCCTCTCCGTGTCCCACGGGTTGCGGGTGACGACAAAGGCGGAGTTCTCGGTCGACGAGCCCATCGCGAACTCATCCATATTGGTCTTGCCCAGGATCACGGCGCCACTCTCTTTGATCTTTCTCACGGCGGTGCCGTCATAGGGCGGAACGAAATTGCCGAGGATCTTCGACGCGCAGGTGGTCGGCACGTTCCGGGTGATAAAAATATCCTTGAGCGCGACAGGCACGCCCGTGAGCGGCGGGCAGTCCCCTCCGCTCTTCAAGCGCTCGTCGGCCTGCCGCGCCTCTTGCAACGCGCTCTCCCGGCAGAGCGCGAGATAAGAGTGAAGCCGCTCGTCGGTCGCGGCGATTCGGCCGAAAACCGACTCCGTGACCTCAACCGAGGAGATTTCGCGGCGGCTCAGCTTCGCGGCCAGCTCGTGCAGAGTGAGGGCGTAATGGCTCATTCGATGATCTTGGGGACCTTGAAGAAGCTGTTTTCCTTCGCGGGCGCGTTCGCCAAAAGCTCTTCCGCTTGCGGCTCGTGAACCACCCGGTCTTCGCGGAAGGCGTTGACGAGATCCACGGCATGGGCGAGCGGCTCGACCTTTTCCGTGTCGGGCCGGTCGAGTGTTTCCATGTACGAAAGAATGGCGTCGAGCTGGCCGGTCAACAGCTCCTCTTCTTCGGGTGTTAGTTGCAGGCGGGCCAGGAGGGCGACGCGCCGGACCTCTTCACGGGTGATTTTCATAGGAGGGTTTTAACATAGCGGTGAGTAATCGGCAATCCGCGTCTCGCATCATGATTTTCATTGCAGTTCTCCGGCCTTTTAGTTAACAATAGCGGACATGAAACGTTCTCAAGCGTGGTTGTCCGAAGAGATCGCTTCGCGCGCGGAGCCGACCACGCAGTTGGAGGACGAAGGCTATTTGGAAGGTTTCAAGCGCATCGCCGGCCTGGATGAAGTCGGGCGCGGCCCCTGGGCGGGGCCCGTGGTCGCCGCGGCGGTGATCTTTCCGCGCGGCCTGATCCACTCCGAGATTCGGGATTCCAAGCTCCTCGCCGCCAGGCGGCGCGAGGAGTTGTCGGTTTGGATCAAGGAGAGGGCGGTGGCCTGGGGCCTCGGAATCGTCGGGCCGGAGGAGATTGATCGAATCAATATCTTGCAGGCGACTCTTTCGGCGATGGGCGCTGCGGTAAAGCAGCTCAAGCCGAGCCCCGATCTGCTGCTGATCGATGGGACGCACGTAGTTCCGCTCGGGTATCTGGAGGCAGCAGGCAACAGGCAGCAGGCAGTCGTAGGGGCGACGGGCCGGTGGCCCCTACAATCTTTGCCAGCGCAGCGCGCGATCAAGAAGGGAGATCGCATCTGCCATGCGATCGCCGCTGCGTCGATCATCGCCAAGGTGGCGCGCGACGAGATGATGGCGGAGTATGACAAGCAATATCCAGGGTACGGCTTCGCGCAGCACAAAGGATACGGCGCGCCCGCGCATGAAGAAGCCCTGCGACGCCTTGGGCCGTCGCCGATTCACCGCCGTAGCTTCAGGCCGGTGAGGGAGTGGGAAAAAGCAGCGGTCAGCAAGGAAGCGGTCAGCGATCAGCCAACCCTCACCCTTGCCCGCTCCGTCAGGGAGAGGGTTGGGTGAGGGAGCTCGATCCGAGTTGAACGCTGAAAGCCAATGGCTTCTTAGCTATTATGCAAACCCAGAAGCAGGTCGTCGGAAGGGAAGGGGAGGAGATTGCGGAAGACTATCTCAAGAAGAAGGGGTTTCGGATGGTGGAGCGGAATTACCGCTGTCGCGGCGGGGAGGTGGACCTGATCGCGCTGGACCGGCGCGTGATTGTGTTCGTCGAGGTGAAGGCGCGGAACGATGCGAGTTTCGGGAGCCCGCTGGAGTCGGTCCACCGGCGCAAGCAGCAGCGGATGACGCGGGCGGCGCTGATTTTTTTAAGCGAGCACAAACTTCACCATCGGGAGGCGCGATTCGACGTCGTGGGAATCTCCTTCACCGCCGGCGCGCCGGTCGTGGAGCATATTCAAAACGCCTTCGAAGTCGCCTGGTAGGAGGCAGGAGGCGGTAGGGGCGTGATTCATCACGCCCAGGCAGAAAGAAATACGGGACCGGAGATATCTCGCGCAAAGGCGCAAAGGCCGCCAAGCTCGGAGAAAAAGTCCCTTTCTTTGCGATCTTGGCGTCTTGTGGTTCGACAAGCTCACCACCCTGAGCTAAGTCGAAGGGGCGCGGAACATTATCCGTATGAATCGTCGTCCGTCCGACGAAATACGAGATACGAAATACGAAGATGCTGGACATCAAACTGCTGAGAGAAAACCTGGAGGCGGTCAAAGAGCGTCTCGCCACGCGCGGGGCGAAGATCGACTGGGAGAGTTTCGTGGCGCTCGACCGGGAGCGGCGCGAGTCGCTCGCCAGGCTGGAGAGGCTGAAAGAGAAGAAGAACCTGCTCTCCGGCGGGATCGGCAAGCTCAAGAAGTCCGGCGGGGACGCGACGGCCCTCATGCGCGAGGTGGAAGAGGTCGCGCGGGCGATCCGCGAGGGAGAGCCGCCGCTGGCGGAGGTGGAGAGGCGATTCGACGAGTTCATGCTGACGGTGCCGAATCTGCCGCATGAGAGCGTGCCGCTGGGGGCGGGACCGGAAGATAATCCCGAGGTTAGACGGTGGGGCGAGATTCCGCGCTTCGATTTCAAGCCGAAGCCCCATTGGGAGATCGGAGAGGAGTTGGGCATCCTGGACTTTGCCCGCGCGGGAAAAATCGCCGGGGCGCGCTTTGTCGTTTATCACAAAGAAGGAGCATTGCTGGAGCGGGCGCTGGCCAACTTTATGCTCGCCACTCACACGCGCGAGAACGGCTATGCCGAGGTTTTTCCGCCCTCGATCGTCAACACCGCTTCGCTCACCGGGACGAGCCAACTGCCCAAGTTTGCGGCTGACCTGTTCAAGCTCGAAGGCACCGACTATTGGCTGAGCCCGACGGCGGAGGTGCAGGTGACCAACCTGTTCCGTGGAGAAACTCTCGATCCCGACCGACTGCCGCTCAAGCTCTGCGCCTGGACCGCCAACTTTCGCTCCGAGGCCGGGAGCTATGGCAAGGACACGCGCGGCATTATTCGCTTGCACCAGTTCCAGAAGGTGGAGTTGGTGAAATTCGTCCGTCCGGAGCAGAGCTACGAAGAGATCGAGTCTCTGACGCGCGACGCGGAAAGCATCCTGCAGAAGCTCGGCCTCCCTTATCGTGTGGTCGCGCTCTGTACGGGCGACTTGGGATTCGGCGCGGCCAAGACCTACGACATCGAAGTCTGGCTGCCGGGTCAGAACGCCTACAAGGAGATTTCGTCCTGCTCGAATTTCGAAGCGTTTCAGGCGCGGCGCGCCGGCATCCGCTATCGCTCGCCGGGGAGGACGCGGAGCGACTTTGTTCATACGCTGAACGGCTCCGGGCTGGCCGTAGGGCGGACGCTGGTTGCCGTGCTGGAGAATTACCAGCAGAAAGACGGCACGGTGATCGTCCCTGAAGCGTTGCGGCCGTACATGGGAGGCCTGGAAAAAATAGCGTAGGCGATGCAGGATGCACGATACGGGATGCATGATACGCGATGCGGGAATGCCGCCGCAATCCGGTAGTCCGAAACTCAGAACTCAACAAACTCAACGAACTCAACAAACTCAACAAACCCGAGACCCGCTGCGGGGAGAACTTGCCTATTCCACGACGACTGTTTACTATAAACCGACCGTGCCTTTGGAGGGGTGGCCGAGCGGTTTAAGGCACCGGTCTTGAAAACCGGCGTCCACTTCGTGGACCGCGAGTTCGAATCTCGCCCCCTCCGCCAGTGTAAAAAATTGCGTGTCTCGTGTTCGTGGTTCGTGTTCGTACCGAGCACGAGCAACGAGCACGACCACGGCTTTTGTATTCAATTTGGAGAGATGGCCGAGTGGTCGAAGGCGCACGCCTGCTAAGCGTGTGTACCCCTTAAAAGGGTACCGAGGGTTCGAATCCCTCTCTCTCCGCCATTATTTCGTGTCTCGTGCTCGTGGGGAGGAGATTGTAATTCACGAGCGACGAGCACGATCACGGGTTCGCGCCCGTAGCTCAATTGGACAGAGCACCAGACTACGGATCTGGGGGTTGGGGGTTCAAATCCCTCCGGGCGCGCCATTTCTATGATTTCAACTCCTCAGGCATCGCCTATGTCCCTGTTCGGTGACGCTGATACCGTTTTGCTATCGCCGGCTTCCATCTTGACGAAACGGTCGGTGAGTTCGGCAAGCCGGCGGTAAAAGCCGCTTTGTGCGCCGGCCTTGACGGCTGCCGTGAAAGGTCCGATCCAGAGCCCGAGCTGCTCGTCCAGGAAACGTTTTTTGAGACCCGTCGCCGCTTTCAGCGCCTCAGGCTCGCCGTTTCGGTGTCCCTCGTTTTCCCGATAAATGAGCAGGTAGAGAAACTCCAGCTCGGCCGCGATGTGATCGGGCAGCTCGCGGAACTCCTCGTCCATCTCGAAGCCGCCCTCCTCGTACAAGGCCAGCACGGCCATCGTGGAGCCCCCCATGAGAGTTTTCTGGTTTTCCAGCCAGACCGACCCGTAGGGCCCGGCGATGGCCTGGGCAGGGCCGAGGAAGAGCCGTGTGTAGTCGAGAAGCAGACTCTCAGATCCTTCGGCAGAGAACTGCTCCCCCAGCCGACGGGCCTCGGCCGCGAGCTCGGGGTGAATCCGCGCTGCGGCGTGGCGCATCGAGTCGAAGACTTTTTCTTCCGCGAACTCCGGGCCCGGCTGGTAATAGCAGGCTGCCAGAAAGCGGCAGAGGTCTTGGCGGGCGAGTCCGCGCTCCTGATCGTACGCCGGCATCCCGGTTCCTGAACTATGAAAGCGGCAGCTTCAACTCGGCCCTCTGAACGCGCAGTTGCGCAAAGGCGCGGGGAATCAGACCCTTGCGCTGAACTGGCCGATGTAATGCACGTTCGGCCGGGTCTTTTTGTCCTCCTGCAGGCGGAACGACTTTTCCGCCTTGAGCACCCTGGCGATCTCCGAGTTCGGGTCGTCCTGGTCGCCGAAGATCCGCGCCTGGGCCGGGCAGACCTCGACGCATGCCGGCTGCAGACCGTTGCTCGTGCGGTGATAGCAGAACGTGCATTTTTCCACCACGCCCGCTTTCCGGATCGCGTCCACATCGCCCCGCATGAACTGATTCAGCGCCGGGATCGCCGCTCCGGCCGCCTTGGCGGTTTCCGCCGCCGAGGCCGTGCAGCCGGCGATCATCGCCGAGTTGTCGCTCCACTGAGGCTGAGGGTCCTCCTGGTGAGGATTGAAGCTGATAACGCTGTAGGTCTCGCCATTGAGACTCCGGTCGTCGAGTTCGGCATGGCTGTAGGGACAGGCGTTCTGGCAGGCCCGGCAGCCGATGCACAATTCGTCGTTGTGCATTGTGACGCCTTCCGGCGTCTTGAACATCGCCTTGGGGGTGGTAGGGCAGGCCGCGACGCAGGGCGCGTCCGTGCAGTGGTTGCACAGTACAGGCATGACCCAATGCTTCGTGTTCGGGAAGGCTCCCTCGGTCTTCATCATAAGGTCAGCCCAGTTGTGGCTCTGGCCCTTGGCGCGGGTGCGGGTGTTGTTTTCGGCCTTGCAGGCAAAGGTGCAGCATCCGCAGCCCACGCATTTCTGCAGGTTTATGACCATTCCAAAACTAGCCATTTGTGTTCTCCTTCAGTGCCAGTATCCAGTCATCAGGCCTTTTGGACCCTGACGCCAACGAAACCGCCGTTGCGGGCCGTCGAGCCGCTCAAGCGGTCGTAGTCGTCGACCAGGATCTCGTTGTTGTTGCCGCCCCGCGGCTGCGCTTTGGCGTAATCGCGCGCCGCCACGCGGCCGTAGGCCCAGTGTCCCTGGCCGTAGCACTTGGCGACCGTGCCGGGCCGCACGCCTTCCCAGAGCTTGAGCTTGGTGACGATCGAGCCTATCACCGAGGAGATCTTGACGGTATCTCCGGTCTTGAGGCCCAGCTTCACGCCGTCGGCCGGGTTCATCTTCAGCACGTCGTCCCAGGCAACGTCACCGGGGTCGACCTTCTTGAACTCCTGGTACCAGGGCAGATTCTGCGAACGGCCCTCGCGGTTGAGACGCGACTTGTAGTCGATGAAGTCGAGCGGATACTCGGCGAAGCTGCCGTGGCGCTTGGGCGGTTCGTAGTGCGGCACGTATGCCAGATCGCCGCGCGCCACGTAGCCGGTAACGGTGAGAATTTCGTCGACCGTGGTCTCGTACTTCTTGGCGTGCTCGAGAAGGCCCTTCTTCGCGGTCTCGCTGTAGAATTCGAACTTCTTGGTCGCCGTGTTGAATTTGCCTCCCCATCCTCGTTTGAAAGCGTACCTCTGGCCGTTGTACATCCCCTTCTTGCGGAATTCGGCCCAGCCATCGAGCTTGTCTCCCGGCAGCGGCGCCTTGGGCATCCACATCGGCGCGCTGGAAATCTTGGCGGCGATCTCCGTGAACTCCTTCTCGTTGGTCGGTGTCCGGCCGTTTTCGGGGTCCTGGAACTCTTTCGAGAGATAATCGTAGAGGTTAGGAAAGCCCCTATTCTTGAGCTTGTCGGCGAGCAGCCAGACCACCTCAGTCTCTTCCTGCTTGACATCCCACAGCCGTTTTCCGACGGGCTGCTGTATCGTCGCGTAGCCATGCAGGTTGCCCATGTTGGTGATCACGGACATTCCTTCGCTGGAGTTGAACGTCGCGGGAAGCACCACGTCGGCGAACTGCGTCATCTCCGAGGCGTTTGTTACCATGTGAGCGAAGAAGGGGACCGCGGCGAGCGCCTTGTCCCAGCGCGACGAGTCCGTGCATGAAAAATTGAAGTTGGTCCAGGAACTCAGCAGCACTTTGACGGCGCCCGGATCCTTGAGCATGCCGTTGGCGATGTTGTTGGTCACCACGCCGCTGCCGGGTCTCGCGTTCATCATCGCGGGCATGTCCTTCGCGCCGCGGCCGTCGATCTTCTTCTGCTTGCCGGCAGCCTTGGCAATGTCGTCGAGGTAAGCGTCGGACTTCGGGAACGCACCGATCGGAACGCTGGAGCTCTGCAGCGTGCCGCCTTCGACGTCGATCGAGCCGACCAAGCCGTTCAGCGCATGCACCGCCATCGCTGCGTAAGTTCCGCGCGGGTTCATCGCCACACCGGGCCCCATCCAGACCGCGACCTTCGGTGCCGCCTTGCCCATGGCGCGGGCGACGCGGATCGTCTGCGCCGCCGGAATCAGGGTTTCCTTCTCCGCCCAGGCCGGGGTGCGGTCTTTCAACTCGAGGTTCCACCACTTGACGAGGCCATGCGTTTCTTTTTCCACGAAGGCGGCCTCGTCAACCGTCTGACCGGCCACGAACAGGTTCTTGCCGTCCGTGAAGTCGCCGACGAACTCCTTGTTCCACAGCCCCTCGGTGAGCAGCACGTGGGCGATGGCACCGGCCAGCGCGCCGTCGGTTCCCGGCTTGACGGGAAGCCACTCGTGGGCCTTGGCCGCCGCATTGGAAA
>MGSS01000042.1 GCA_001798595.1 Deltaproteobacteria bacterium RIFCSPLOWO2_12_FULL_60_19
AGCCTCGCCGACGTCACTATCCCGCTCTTGGAGTCTCTCTGTAAATAGGCTGGAGTTCTGCCTTCTGCGCTATGCGCTTTGCTCTTTGCTTTCTCTTACTTGTACGGCGTCTTCTGCGGCCGCACCGTAACTTCCACCGGGCATGCGGCGGGCGAGCAAGAGAGCAAATACATGACCGTCTGCGCGATGTCCTCCGGGCGAATCATCTTGCTCCTGTCTAATTTCCGATTCGGCGGGATCAACGGCGTGTCGACAAATCCAGGATGAATGGCCGAAACTTTGATGCCGTATTCGCGCGCTTCCTCAAACAGCGCCTCGGTGAAACCGACGACACCGAACTTCGAGGCGCAATAGGCGGCGCTGTCGGCCTGCCCCATTTTGCCGGAGATAGAGCCGATATTGATAATCGCGCCGGACTTTTTCTCCATCATAGTCGGCAAGACGAGGCGGCTGAGCACCATCGGCGCGCGGAGGTTTACCTGAAACGTGCGGTCCCAATCTTCGACTTTGCCGCTTACGACCGGCCCCTTCTTTCCCCACCCGGCGTTGTTGACGAGGAGGTCGATAGTGCCCCACTCTCGCAGCGTCTCCTGGACGAGCCGCTCCATCTCCTCATCCCGTGTCAGGTCGGTCGGAACCACCAGAGCCTGGCCGCCGTCGTTGGCGATCTCCTCGGCCACGGAACGCAACTCCAACTCACTGCGCGAGGCCAACGCCACCCGCGAGCCCGCGCGGCTGAGCGAAAGTGCGATAGCCTTGCCGATGCCGCGCCCCGCGCCGGTGACGATGGCTACTTTCCCCGTTAGTGCTTTCATAAAAAGCTGTCTTCGTGCTTCGACTGGCTCGGCACGAACGGAAGTTTCCTCACTTTTCAACGACTCCCCCGTTCGCCCTGAGCTCGTCGAAGGGTGAACGGGGGGCTTTTCAACGGCCTGTTAGTGAGACGGCTTCGGCGCCATAAAGACGAGCAACACCAATCGTTCCGGTCCCGGATTCGTCACGCCGTGTCTCTGACCCGACGGCGCAATGGCGATTTCCTGCTCCCCTAACTCCCGCCCTTCATCTCCGATCTGGAAGCGCCCTTTCCCCTGCACGACAAAATAAATCTTGTCGGAGCCTTCGTGCGTGTGCGGAGATTGGCTTTGGCCCGGCTCAAAACAATAGACATCGCAGAACAGTCTCTCGGTTTCGAACAGGCCGGTCTTTTTCATTTTCTCCGCGCCGAACTGCATCGCGTCGGCGAGCTTGCAAAAGTTTTCCATCCTTCCATCTCCTTGTGGCGGCACCTTAGCCCGGACTAGCCATACCACGAGAAAACACCGAAACACAGGGCTGTCCGAAGGGACAGGCCGTGACGGACGCCGGCACCGGACGCGAAGATTCGACGCAAGGCAGAGATCTATTGCCGGCGGCCGGAAGGGCTTGCCCCGAGGACTCTGAACCGTGTGACACCGGCGCGACGATGCCCTGCAAATCAGGGGTGAACCTGCTATCTTACCGCCATGACTTCGGTCCTGGTCCGCTACCATGAGATAGCCCTTAAGAAAGGCAACCGGCCTTACTTCGTCGATCTGCTCAGAAGAAATCTCGTCTCCGCCGTCAAAGACCTCCCGCTCAAAGAAGCCAAAGCTCTTCAGGGGCGGCTGTTTCTCTCTTTCGCCGACGCGCCGAACGTCGAAGAGATCAAGCAGCGGATCGAGCGGGTTTTCGGCGTGGCCAATTTCTCATTTGTCGAGGTGGCCCCGCTGGAGCTGTCTGTCCTGGGAGAGAAGATCCTGCGCGCCATAGATGGAAGATCGTTTTCTTCTTTCCGCATCGAGACGACCAGGGCCGACAAGCGCTTCCCGCTGACTTCCCCGGAGATCAACCGGCAGTTGGGCGCGCTGGTCAAAGGGAAAACCGGTGCGCGCGTGGATCTCAAAAACGCCGAGCTGACGATCTCCGTCGAGATCTTGCCGAACCATAGTTTCTTCGGCTTCAACGCGATCCCCGGCCCCGGCGGCTTGCCCGTCGGCGCGAGCGGCCGGGTCGTCTCGCTCATCTCCGGCGGCTTCGACTCTCCGGTGGCGGCCTATCGGATGATGCAACGCGGCTGCCGCCTCATCTTCGTCCACTTTCACAGCGCGCCCTACCTGGACAAGACCTCGCAAGAGAAAGTCCGCGAGCTGGTGAAGCTCCTCACGCGCCACCAGTTCGCTTCCCGCCTCTATCTCGTGCCGTTCGGGGAGATTCAACGCCAGGTCATCGCGGGAGTATTGAGACCGCTCAGGGTGGTGCTCTATCGGAGAATGATGCTGAGAATCGCGGAGGCGATTGCGAAGAAAGAGCGAGCGCAGGCGTTAGTGACCGGAGAGAGCCTCGCGCAGGTCGCCTCGCAAACGTTGGAAAATATGGCCGTCATCCAGCAAGCCGCCACGCTCCCTATCTTGCGGCCATTGGTCGGCATGGACAAACAGGAGATCATCGACCAGGCGCGGCGGATCGGGACATTTGAGACCTCCGCCATTCCCGACCAGGATTGCTGCCAGCTCTTCGTGCCGAAGCATCCCGCAACCAAGGCCAGGCTTGCGGATGTCGAAAAGGCTGAGTCGCCGCTCAACCTCGCGGCGCTCACCCAGCTTGGAGTGGATCAAGCCGAGCTTGAGGAGTTCAAATTCCCCGGCGAATGAGACTCTATTGCAGGCTCGCGTATCTCACGGCAAGCTTTTATGTCAACCTTCTTCTGCTACTTTACGGGCTGGTGAATTTGTACTAGGCTAACGAACCCGAAGGGAGAATTGAACAATGCAAAAAAATCGAGAGCTACTGTCGATACTCGCTGGTCTGGGTCTGCTCCTTCTGACCGTTGGCTGCGCGCTGATGCAGCAGAAGTCTACCCGCTATGAGGTCTGGGCGGCCGATCAGAACGACAACAAGATATATGTCTTGGACCCGGAAGGTAAAACTCTCAAAACGATCGATGGAGCGACGCTCGGCGACGCCAAGCGACCACACATGCTCTGGGGCGTGCCCAGGGATCCCTATGTGTACGTTACCAGTACGGTCTCCAATTCCGTCACGGTGTTAGACGGCAAGGATGGCGCGGTGAAGGCGGTCATTCCCGGGGTTGGAAAAGCGCCCCATGCCGCGCAGCCGAGCCCAGCGCATCCGGAGCGGGTCTACGTTTCGAACATCGGCCCGCAGGTGGCTGGTCCGGACGGAAAACCGGATCGGGGCGAGACCATCACTGAGATCGTGCGCCGTAACGGTTCTAAATGGGAGATCGCACGATTCCTCGATCTGAAAGCCGCGCCCGCGCTGGCGGACACCAAACTCTACCCGAGCCGACGCCCCGTTTGCGTCGGTTTCTCGAAAGACGGTCGCTACATGCTGACGACGCTCTTCAACGGCGGCCTGGCAGTGATAGACCTGCAGGCGTGGAGGGTGGCCAAGGGATGGGGAAAGAACGAGATCGCCGAAAATGGATGCGGTTTCGCCGCGTCTCGCTCGGGCGGGGAACTCTACGTGACTGCCGGAAACGAGAAATCTTCATGGTTGTACGTGTTCGACGTCACTGGAGAACCCAAGCTGGTCGCGACGCACGATCTGTCAAAGTTCGGACGGGATTCGCACGGGATTGCCATTGATACGCCTCGCAATGCGCTTTGGATCGCGCATCGCGTCAGCAGCAATATTACGATCCATCCCCTTGCTACCATTCGCAAGCCGGGCCAGCAGCCCACCGTCATTGAGTTTGTCGGCAAGACACCCGATCTCATTATGTTTGCGCCGGATCATAGTTCGGCGTACGTGACCCTGCGGGGACCAAAACCAGCGCCGACCATTCCCCATGCCACGGTGGGTGAGACCCCGGGAATTGGGATTATCGATGTGGCCAATCGGAAGCTGCTACGCGTTGTGAAACTGGGGGACCAAGCAAACGCGGATTTTCACGGGATTTTCGTTCCTACCGGCCAGTAGTACGATAGCCTTAAGCGTGAGGACCGGCACGCAGGGAGGGATGCCATGAACATAACAACAGAAAAACGTTTAGAAGAAGTTGACCCCATGCTGTTGAAAGCGTGGATGGACAAAGGTGAAGCGATCCTCGTGGATGTGCGCGAGCCGTCGGAGCATGCCGGGGAGCGCATCCTCGGGGCTCGACTGGTGCCCCTTTCCAGCTTCAACCCAGCACAGGTGCCACAGGAACCTGACAAGAAAGTCGTGCTCCACTGTCTGACCGGCACGCGTTCCGCGCAGGCGAGTCGGAAACTTTTGGCGTCCGGTTTTGGCCAGGTCTACAATTTGAAAGGAGGCCTGCAGGCGTGGAAGGGCGCCGGCTATGCAGTGGAATATAATCCGAACGCCCCAATAAGCCTCCTCCGCCAGGTACAGATTGTCGCAGGGACTCTGGTGCTCCTGGGCACCGTTCTGGGGGCTGCGGTTTCGCCATCGTTCCTCCTGCTCAGTGGCTTTGTGGGCGCCGGTCTGATGTTTGCCGGGATCACCAATACTTGCGGCATGGCAATGCTCCTAGCCAAGCTACCGTATAATCGGCGTTCGCAAGCGATCTCCTAGCCGTGCCTGCGAGACCTTCGCCCTCTTGAGCAGACAGGCTAAACGTAGCTCTGAATTTCCTGCAAACTGGGCGGGAAGAAAAGGTCTTCGATCTTGGGTTTGTTTCTGATCATCCCCTGCTCGTGTTCCCAGCGCACCGCCGCTTCGAGCGCCTTGCGGTTGTCTTCGAGATTGTATGGCCAGGGGTCGGGACCGAAGATCGTCTCCTGCTCCTGCATCAGCTCCTTGACCCAGACCAGGGCGAAGTTACGCGGGTCTTTCATCCGCTCGTAGCAGGCATCCTTCGCCCGCTGCAGCGCCTGCATCAAGCTAACCGCCGCCCAGGGGTTCGATCTCAGAATCTCGTCCTTGATGACCACCGTGTGCATGATCGGAAAGAGGCCGCTCTTCTTGTAACAGTCGATCTCCGCTTCTTTCGGATTGGGAAACAACAAGCCGACTTTCGGCGAGCCTTTTCTGATCGACGGCAGCGTCTCCGGATAGAGCGCCCCTTCGAGCTCGCCGTCGAGCAGCATCTGATCGATATTCTTGCCCCTGGCGACACGCCGCACCTTCATCCATTTCGCCGGCTCGAACGGAATATCCTCTTCCTCCTGGCACCACCACTCGATACTTTTGAGATCGACGCCGTAATAGTCTTGCAGAGTTCCTCTCATCCAAAGGCCCGCCGAATTCTGCAGCGTGTCCAGGCCGACTCTCTTGCCGTTCAGATCCGCCGGTTTTTCAATGCCGCAGTTCATTCTTTTTACCATGTAACCATGACGGAACCGGCGATGAGGAAAAGCGGGGATAGCCTGAAAGGTTTTCCCCTGATCGCGCGCCACGAGATAGGCGATGAGTGACAGCTCGCAGACGTCGAACTCTTCGTGACGCAGCATGCGGCCGTGCCGCTCCGGCGACGCCATCGTGACGACGTTGAGATCGATGCCGGCGGGCGCCACCTCGCCGTCGATCAACGGCCTGAGCAGGTCGTAAGCGCCGCAGGCCAACGTGAGCCTAAGTCTGGACATTGCCCCTCCCTATGTGCCGCCGGTATTCTTCAGGCGTGTCGATATCGAGCGCCACCCGTTCATCGTCGGTCTCAATTTCGAGCGTCTCTTCCGGGTGAGCTTGAACGACCGCCTTGGCGCCTTGATCGAGCGGCGCGTCGAGCAACTCCTGAAACAGCCGTTTCGAAAAAAGCACCGGATGGCCGCGCCGTCCCTTGTACGCCGGGACGACGATCGCCTTTTTCGACTCGTAAAATTTTTCGATCATGCGGTTCACCAAAGCGGAATCCAAAAAGGGCTGGTCTACAAGATGAACCAGTATGCCGTCGACCTTCTCCGCGTCCAGCGCGTGAATTGCGACATGCAGCGACGAAAGCTGCCCGCGCGCGTAATCCGGGTTGATCACGAACCTGGCCGGCAGATCGCCGATTTTCGATCGGATCGCTTCCGCGTTGTGACCGAGGACAACTATGATTTCCCCGACTCTGGACGACTTGACGGCTGACACGATCTGCTCCAGAAACGTCACACCGCCGATCGGCAGCAGCGCCTTCGGCCGCCCCATCCGGCGCGACTCGCCCGCGGAAAGAACAATGGCTACGATCACGGGTAGATTTCCTTTATCTCGCCTGGACTCGACAGACCGGCCCGCTGTTTCAAATCGATCGGAATTAAGATTCTTTACGTGAACTCTCTGATAGCAAGGCCAGGCATTCACCGGCAGGCATCTCCACCCAAACGGACTCTCCACGGCGAAGTTGAAGAGAATGGGGCTGATGCGTTTGAAAAACGGCTTTGCCAAGCTCAACCGCACAGTCCAGATACTCGCCGAGGAACATAACGGTAGCCATTTTACCCTCGACCACATTGGCAGCTTCGGGAGGCCGCTTTTTGTGCAGGATAACACTTTCCGGCCGAACAACTACGACCACATCGGCCCCCGGCGACACATCAGTCGCCAAGCCGCAAGCTATTTCTCCCACCTCTGTCCGCACCAAGCCTAAACCTTCCTCGCGGCGGCTTATAAATTGACCCGACAATTGATTTGTCGAGCCGATAAATTGCGCCACAAACTGAGTCTTGGGATGCATGTAAATCTCCCTCGGCGCGCCCTCCTGCACGATCACGCCGGCGCTCATCACCGCGATGACATTCGACATCGACAGCGCTTCGATCTGATCGTGGGTGACATAGAGAGTCGTTATCCTCAGCCGCCGTTGAAGCTCGCGCAATTCCACCCGCATGCGCTCCCGCAGCTTGGCATCCAGGTTGCTCAGCGGCTCGTCCAGGAGCAGCACCTGCGGCTCCCGGACCAGCGCGCGGGCCAGCGCCAGACGCTGTTGCTGTCCGCCCGAAAGCTGCGTCGCCATCCGTTCTCCTAAATCGCCCAATTCCACTTGCTCAAGGGCGTTACACACTTTTTTCCGAACTTCATCGTTGTTCAACCGCCGTTTACCGACCCTGAGAGGGAACGCGACATTCTCGAATACGGTCATATGCGGCCAGATTGCATAGCTTTGGAATACCATCCCGATAGGGCGCCTATAGGCAGGAACAAAA
>MGSS01000043.1 GCA_001798595.1 Deltaproteobacteria bacterium RIFCSPLOWO2_12_FULL_60_19
AAAGGCGAAGCCGCCCTGCCCGCTCTCAACCCATCGGCGAAAAGTGGTCGCAACGGGGAAGATAAAGGCGATCTCGACTTCGAAGATGATAAAGATCAGAGCGACGATGTAAAAACGGACATTGAAGTTGATCCAGGCGCTGCCGCTCGAGGGCTCGCCGCATTCGTAGGTCGAGAGCTTGCGGATCTGCGGGTTGTCGGGGCGGAGAAACTTGCCGATCAGTAAATTGACGCCGACAAATGCCGCGCCCAGAACCGTGAAGACCAGAACGTTGGCGAAATCGAATAGCATGGGACGTTACGCGCTCGGAAAAAGCGAAAATACTATAGACATAAATTTTCCTCAGGGTCAACCTGGAGTCGCGGCTGAAATAGCCGTTGCCATCGAGGGGTTTTTTGTCTACAGTCTAGCCGGCTGCTGAAAAAGACTCATATGCTTCGTTGCGCTCAATCGCCTCGCTCGACGTACTGCAAAGAGTACGCCTGCGCTCGTCGATTTATCGCGCGCCTTGCCTCTGAGATCTTTTTGAGCAGCCGGTAAAAAGGATTCCCAATTTCCTGCGAACGATTCGGGCACACCGGGGAACAGCTATGAGGGCGAAACAATTTTTGTTGAAAGCGATTGCGGCGCTCGCGCTGGTCGCCGGTCTCGGCGGCGGCGCGGCCGCGCAAAACCGCCCGGTGAAGATCGCCTACAGCGCGGTCTCCGCGGGCATCGGCAGCCTATGGCTGACGCACGAGGAAGGGCTTTTCCGGAAACACGGCCTGGACTCGTCGCTGATATATTTTCGCAGCGGCACCACGGTGGCGCAGGCGCTGATCGCCGGCGAGATCCAGTTCGGCCATCTGGCGCCGGGGCCGATGATGACCGCCTGGGCGCAAGGGGCCGACTTCGCGTGGATCGGGACGACGGTCCATAAGATGGTCTTTGCGTTGATTACCGAACCGGCCATCAGGAACGCCGAAGGGCTCAAAGGGAAGAAAATCGGCATCACCCGGATCGGCTCGGCGGCCGATCTTGCGGCGAGAGCGGCCCTTGAACACCTCGGCCTGAACGCCAAGGACGCGACATTGATCGGCATGGGCGGCATACCGGAGATCCTCGCGGGCCTTAGAGCCGGCGCCGTGCAAGCCGGGATACTCTCCCCGCCGACTTCGACGTTGGCGCTCGATCTCGGTTACCGATCCCTGGTTTTTATTCCGGATCTCGGTAAGGAATTCACGTTCTCCGGCATCGCCGTCAAACGCGATTACATCAACGCCAATCCGAACGCCGCGCGCGCCTTTATGGCTGCGCTGACCGAAGGGGCGAAAATTTACACGGAGAATCGAGCGCTGGCCCTCAAGGTCTTAAAGCGCTACACGCGTTTGGACAACGACGCGATCCTCGAGGGTGGATACAAAGAGTACGCTACCGCTCTCACAAGCCCGCCCTATCCGTCGCTGAAGGGACTGGAAGCCGTGCGCGAGAGCTTGGCTGACAGCGTGCCGGCGCTTAAGAACGCCGACCTGCGAAAGTTCATCGACGACCGATTTGTCAAGCCACGGTAGGGGAAGTTACACAAACTTGATCGGCCCGGCGGGAGGAAAAGATCATGCGAGTCGAGACTGAAAGAAAGATGAAGCGCTGGCGCGAGCAACGGTGGCTCTTAGACCAGGTGATTCAGACGAGAGGGCTCGACTGGGACCAGGGGCGCACCGGAAAGATTCTGCGCAATTGCGGTCCCGGTGTCGAAGGCGAGCTGCGGGAGATTAGCCGCAGAATACAAAAGTTTACCGACATCCCGCGCGAGTTCTCGCGCGCGGCGCTCCGCCGCGAAGAGCTGGGGCGCGAAGCCGAGAAGGCCAGCCACGACGTGGAGGCGCGCGAGCACTATTACGTCGCGGCGACCTATTACAGCAACGCCATCTGGGCGATCTACGAGGACGACAACCCCAAGCGAATCGCCTGGGTCGAGAGAAAGCGTGCCTGTTACGATAAGTTTATCCAGTTTGCGAGGAGGCCCATCGAGCGTGTCGGCTTGCCTTTCGCGGGAAAAACTCTGACAGCCATTTTTCATCTGCCTCCCGGCATGAAGGCGGGAGAGAAAGTTCCCTGCATCCTTTACATTCCGGGGATGGACGGCTGCAAAGAAGACAACCCGATGCAGGGCGATCCCTATCTGGAACGGGGCATCGCGGTTTTTTCGATCGACGGGCCGGGCCAGGGCGAGACGCGGGCGGGAGGCATCAAATGCACCGCGTCGAACTACGAGGAGGCGGGGAAGGTTGCGTGTGATTATCTGGTGAAGCGGCCGGAGATCGACGGCAATCGCTTAGCGATCATGGGCTCCAGCATGGGCTCCTACTGGGGGCCGCGAGTCGCCGCAGCCGAAGCGCGCTTCAAGGCTTTGGCCGTGAGCGGCGTCTGTGTCGAGCCGGGCCAATACACGATTTTCAACACCGCCTCGCCGACGTTCAAGTTGAACTATATGTACATGTCGGGCTACGACGACGAGGCGGCGTTCGACGAATTCGCCAAGACGCTGTCGCTCAAAGGCGTGGCGTCGAGAATCGCCTGCCCGTATCTCGTCGTCGCCGGCGAGGATGACGAACTCTGCCCGATTGAGTCCGTCTATCAGCTGATGGATGAAGTCCGCGCGCCGAAAACCCTGGTGGTTTACGAAGGCGAGCGCCACTCGATCCGCAACCCGCGCGCCCGCACGATCATCTTCGACTGGCTGAAGGACCGGCTCGACGGCAAACCGTTCAAGCCGGAGAAAATCTACGTCGAAATGAGCGGCAAAGAAATACACACCTCCTGGTAATTATGAATTTTGAGTTTTGAGTGTTGAATTCAAAATTCACAATTCAAAATTCAACATTGATTCGCCATGCGAATTGTATACGGTGATCTAATCGGTGGCGTGAGCGGCGATATGTTCGTCGCGGCGCTGCTCGATCTCGGCCTCCCGCTTGAGACTCTCAAGTCTGAGCTGAAAAAAATCCCCACGCTCAAGTATCGGCTTGAAGTCGGCACAAAGAAGCTCGGCGCCATCAGCGCCACTCGCTTTCGCGTCATCTGCGGAAAGAACGAAGCAGAGCGCTCGTGGAGAGAGATTCGAGCTTTGATCCAGCAAAGCTCTCTCGATCCCGAAGTCAAAGAGACGGGACTCAAGATCTTCAGCCGCCTTGCCGATGCGGAGGGAAAAATCCACGGCGTCACGCCTGAAAGAGTCCACTTTCACGAAGTCGGCGCGACCGATTCTATCGTCGATATCGTGGCAGCGGCCATCGCGGCGCATCATTCAAAAATCGACTCCTTCCACTTTTCGCGCATTCCTCTCGGACGCGGCGTGACCCGCTCCAGGCATGGTCCTCTGCCGCTCCCCGGCCCGGCGACGCTGGAACTCGTGAAAGGCCTTCCGGTTCAATGGCTCGACCTGGAGGGTGAAACCGTGACACCGACGGGCGCCGCGATCATCGCGACATTGGGATCTCACTTCGGCGAGGCGCCGTCGATGACCGTGGAGCAGATCGGCTATGGCGCAGGCGAAAAAGAATTTCCCGACCGGCCTAACGTCTTCCGCCTCGTTCTAGGTCAGGATTCGACAGGTTGGGAGCAGGATGAGATGGTGGTGATCGAAACCAACATCGACGACATGAACCCGGAGTTTTTCGACTACGTTCTTGATCGCCTCTTCGCCGCCGGCGCGCGCGATGTTTTTTTATCGCCGATTCAGATGAAGAAAAATCGCCCCGGCACTCTTCTTAGAATTATTGCCGAGCCGGCCCTCAGAGAAAAACTCGGAGAGATCGTCTTCCGCGAGACCACGACCATCGGGCTGCGCTACTATCCCGTCAAGCGCATGATTTTGAAGCGCGCCGCCTCCCGCGTCAAAACCAAATTCGGCGCAGTAAAGGTTAAAATTATAGAAGAGCCGGACGGGACGAAGAGAGCGACGCCGGAATACGAGGACCTACGGCGGATCGCCGCAGCGAAGAAGATACCGCTGAAAGTTCTCTACGACGAGGTGGTGAGAAGCTTCAAGCGGTGAGCAACCAGCGCTATGCCAAACTAGACTTAGAAGCGCTACTTTTTTGATACCTCTTTACCAGCCTGTCTTCGTTTCCCTCACAGTCCACAAAGCCAGCGTGTTATGGAAGCAATCTGATCTTCGTCGGTCAAATTGGCGGCGTTTTCCAAAACCCCTCGCTTTAACAGGCTCCATATTTCAGATGCCATTTTCGGTTCGATTGCCGCGCCGATGAAAAAGGTGTGGGGCTTGAGCTTGTGTTTGGCGAAGGCCTTGTGAATCCGATCGAGTGCCGTGCGCGCTGTTTTCCAGTGCTCATCCGCGCCAGCAGGATCGATCCCTCCCTTCAACTCTCCGAGAGCAATATATAAACCCGGTTCCTTGTATTTTTCCCGGTCCAGATCCTCTGCGCGACAGTCGAATAAGCAGAGATCAACGTTATTTCGGAAAAAGGGGACGGTGAGGTTATAGACAACCGTCCTGGACTTCCCCCGCGACTCCCAGCAAAGCCCGCGTAGATGGAGTTCAATATCTGCATCGTCTTCCGGCAAGTCTGACCAAGCGTTACTTTCGGAATGAAGCCACTTGCATGTCTTCCCGGCTAACCGCAGGTGGGCGATAATCGAGCGGGTAAGTTTTTTCTGCGCCATAAAGCCGCCAATATTCCGCATCGATCCACCAAGCGTATCGCCGCGCGTAAGTAAGAAGCGGAACACAAGTTCTTCGACGAAGTTCACACCTGACACCGCGAGGAGCGCCGATTGGATCCCAGGGATTTCCGACAGTTCAACCGGGTGTTTAGCCTGTGATGCAGCGTACTTCAGGGCGCGCGCCTGATCGACGTAAGGCGTCGCGCGACGGTGGTTCTCCACAGCTAATGCAGCAAAGCCGGCACGGACAGCTTCGTTTGTCGTTTCGAGGTCGGCGGCAGATTTGAGGTGGACGAGAAATGGCTTGCTCATTGTTCGGGCCTTTCAATACCTGGCAAGAAAGAACCCCCCTATGCGTTTTCTGATCCGTTCACGTGCCAGAGACACGTGGCGAATAGTCGATCGACTCTTTCACGAGCTTCTTGTTTTGAAGTGAGCGTAAGGCTGCCGAATCTTGATGCCACATGACTCGTGTCAAATGTTTGACTCCAGGGTCCGTGTAGGTATAGGCAAAGCGAAGGTCGTATACGCGGTACAGGGTTGCAAAGAACGCGTCGAGCGACAGAGGGCTTGTAGAACCCGGAAACTTTCGAAACAAAGGCGATTGTCCTTCCACACCGTTTACTCTTAGAAGGGCCAACGCCACTGATTCGTATCTCGAGTAGTCGTTGCGGACCAACATTCTACCGGCCAGTCCTTCAAGTATGCGAGCATAGTCCTTCACCGAAGGAAGAACGTCCCCCTTCTTGTTCAGCAGAATGTCGTTCGGTTTGAGTGTGCGATCGGTGGCGTCAGTAGCACGAAGGAAATGGACGAACCCGTAAACGAGGCCTGGATACATGATATGTATGTTCGCGCAGTCGCCGATCGCCTCCTCGGTTCGATTGACCAAATTCCGAAATGCCTTACTCGTTCCTTTTACCGAAATGGCTAGGACCGGCCCGATTCCTTCCTTCGCGACCACAATATCAATCCGCTTGCTCTTGAGCGCGCCGAGCACGATCTGCTCTTTCTTGTTCTCCGCAGTTGGATTGAAAGAAAGATACCAGTCGCCGCCGTGATACTCAGATTTAAGCGGCGGCGCTGGAGAAAGTTCTTCAGGAAGGAATCCGCCTTCGATCACGAGGCGAATGCCCAGGTAACGATGCAATGGCCTGATGTGTTCACCACTCTCGGTTGAGGTCGCTGCAATGAACGCCCCGGCTGCACGAGACAGCGTAATCTCCTCAGGAATAAACTGGTCAGCCATAATTTCGCCATCCTCTCATCTCAGCTGCAGCCTCTTTCAGAATTCGAAGTTCAGACGGCGAAAATTGAGGACCGTCGATGGGAACTAGGATATTAGATGCTTCCCGCGGCTCCAGCTTCAACATACCTCCCCCAAGAGGATGTCCTTCCAATTCGCAACTGAGGTCTACCAGCGGGTGTGACCAAGCTCGTTGAATCGCACGGAGAGACATTCCGTTTTTTCTGAACACAGCGTGCACGGAATTGGTACAGACACATTTTGCATCGTTTCTGACAAGAACTGGCTTCCTACCACTCATGTAGGACAAGAAGGCATCTGGCACGCGAACGTCGGGGATTGCATACCACGGGTCGCGATTACGGCACTTGTAACCTTTTTTCACCTCACGACCCCGCTCCGAATCCAAATACGAGATTAATTCTGAAGGAAGTTCTTGCGCGTCAGTTAGATCGAGCAGCATCACTGGTTCGTCCTGTGAAATCCAGCGTTTGACGGTTTGGCGGTCAACACAATCGGCTGGTAGCTGGCGTGACCGTCTAATTGCGATTCGCAAAAAGTCTCCCGGAATGCGGTACCGCTTTACCTCTGACGGTCTAAGGTGGAAAAATTCGTTTGCCCCACTGACATAGCCAATGCTTGTGCTAGCAACTTCACCTAAGCGACTTACTCCGGGCTTTGAAGCAATTGATTGGTATGTGACCAGGGCATTTTCTGGAAGAAGAAACTTCCGTAAGCGATAACCAGCATCCCGCCATGAAGAGACCGCAACGCGCTTTGTGGGTTGATCAGTCCATGTAAATGAGGCGAACCTGTCCAACAGCGAAAGCTCGATAACATCAGTGGGGCTACCAAAACCATCTGCAAACAAGAGCCATGCACCTTCGGACAAGCTAGGAAACAGCTTTTCTCGAATTGCGATGATTCTTACCTGTTGAAAACGCGAGCACAGGAAGCTAAGGACCGGAGACGCGTATGGGGCGTGTCCAATTTCTGCAGGTACTACGAAAGCCATTCTGCCACCGGGCTTGAGTAGCCCGGCCGTGACCACCAAAAATGATGCCCATGAGGAGGCAAGGCCATTTATGTTTGCTCCAACTTTCTCAGCAAGTTCAAGAGCTAGTTGCCGAGTCTTGCCGGCAAAGTGCTGGTAACGGATGAACGGTGGATTGCCAGCCGCGGCCTCGAATCGGCAAGACGTGCTGGAGGCCCATCTGAAGAATTCTGCGCGGTAGATTGAAGCTCCCGGAACACGTTCTCGTGCCAACGCTGCATTCCCGGGGTCCACTTCGATACCCGTTGAGGCGGCATGACAAGCGAGAAACCGCCCGTCACCGCACGATGGGTCCAGCAAACGATCCGTCTTTCGTCTGACAACCCACCGCACAAGGGTGCGTGCGACTTCGTCGGGCGTAAACACTTGACCTAGGCGTTTTCGGCTTTCGAGCGACGCTATCATTTCCGTTTCACTTCTGCACTAGATTCGTATGACCAACTTACGGCTAGCCTTAATATAGCAAAAAATCTGACCTAATGTACCTAAATTTATCTGCGCGGCCAAACCGCGTGTAGCGACCGGAGGTCAAGTCGCTCTTCAAACATACCGGCCAGGGACGGTCGTTTCGCCTCCAGCCCCTCGACATACGGAATCTCTCCCACACACAGAACCGCTGTAAGCGAGAGAAGGTATCCTCGATTGGTTTCTGCGGCGAGCGAGGGTTGGCTCTCTAGGTGATTCGAAACGTAGCCAAGCACGCAGAGGCCACGGCAGGAGGGGCGCTCCATAGTGAGAAGCAGAGGCTAACCACGCTACCCGCCGCTCAGCGCGCACATGATGTGAATCGTGTCGCCCGCCTGGAGCGGAGCGCTGAGACTATTCACCGGCTTCCCGTTGATGAATATCTTGATGTGCTCGCGGATAGCGTCCTGCTCGTCGATGATGCGGAAGCGGAAGCCTGGATAGCGACGCTCGATCTCGGCGAGCATCTCTCCCACCGTGCCGCCGCCCGCTTCGATGACGCTCTCCTTCCTCGTGTAGGAGCGCAGCGGCGTCGGAATATGGACGTTCATCGCGAAAGTTCCGACGCTTCAATTGAATAAATCTCCGGCAGATATTTGGCCACGGAAGTCCAAGTTGTGCCGCCGTTCCGGCTCGCCCAAACCTCGCCGCTGGTCGTCCCCAGGTAAAGACCGGCCGGTTCCCGACTATCGCCCGCCATCGCCTGGCGCTTCACCGTAAACCAGGCGCGCCTGGGAAAACCTTGGTCTAGGCGCTTCCATGTTTTCCCCGCGTTGCGCGTGACGTAGCAGGCCGGTTTTCCGTCCGGGCTCGTCCGCGGCCATACCTCCGTGCCGTCCATCGGGAAGACCCAGATAGTGTCCGGGTCGCGGGGATGGAGCACGAGCGGGAAGCCGATGTCGCCGACTCTCTTCGGCATGTTGCGGCCGATCCGAACCCACTCGCCTTCGGCCCTCTCCATGCGGTAGATGCCACAATGGTTTTGCTGGTAGAGCCGGTCGGGCATGAGCGGGTGGAGCAGGACGCGGTGGGGATCATGGCCGTACTCGGGATCGGGCGTGGGGAGAAAGTCCGCCGCGCAGCCTTTGTTCAAAGGCTTCCAATCTTTGCCGCCGTCTGTCGATTCGAACACACCGCCCGACGACATGCCGATGTAAATGTGATTCGGATCGCGCGGATCGATGTTGATCGAGTGGAGCTTCGGCCCGTCCGGCGTGCCGTCGCCGACGCCACCGGCCCAGGCATTGCGCATTGGATGGTCGTTGAAGCCCGAAACTCCTTCCCAGGTGCGCCCGCCATCTTCCGAGCGGAAGAGACCCTGCGGCGACGAGCCGGCGGACCAGACGCCGGGCTGGCTGGCGTGGCCGGGAGTCACCCAGAAGACATGATCGAGAACGAGGCCCTTTTGTCCCTCGGGCACTTTGGGGAATGCGGGCGGCCGCTCCGCTTCCTTCCAGCTCTTGCCGAAGTCCGTCGAGCGAAAAATAGTCGGCCCGAGATGGCCGGTGCGCGCGGCGATGAGCAGCGTCCGTCGATCGCGCGGATCGAGCGCCATGTGGTGCACGATGTGGCCCAGGAACATCGGCCCCGAAAGCTTCCAGCTGCGGCGCGCCTTATCGCCGCGCAGAATGAAAGCGCCCTTGCGCGTTCCGATCAGCACGGCGACAGGGCCGGTGGCGGGCTTGGGAACAAGATGGGATTCTGTCTTCATGTCGACTCCAGATATGACCAGCTCCAAGCTGGCCGAAACTAGCTGAACCGCAGCAGCATTTCCACCGGTCCGAGATCCAGTTTCTCCTCAACCATACCCGACA
>MGSS01000044.1:0-2356 GCA_001798595.1 Deltaproteobacteria bacterium RIFCSPLOWO2_12_FULL_60_19
TACTGCGGGAACAAAAATGCCGAGTACGACTACGCCGAAGAAGCCTACGGCGCTTACGCCAAGGAGGCGCAAACGCGATACGCCAAAGATCAGGCCTCGCCCGCGCCGTACCCGCCGGGATACCTCGCCTACGAGGACGACGATTGCAAGGCGGAAGACCGCCAACCCTACGAAGTCTCCCGCCAGAACCGATGGAAATACTTAGGCCTGGTCAACGAGCCCGGCTTCCAGCAGTGGGACGCCAAGGGTTGCGACTGGAAAAACGACAAGAAGGCCGAGCACGAGCCATACGGCAAGTGCGGCGACGCCGAGCGTTTTGGCCTCTGGCTCGACCAGCGCGTCGGTAAGCCCGACCCGTTCGAGGACGAGAAAAAATATCCGGGCGTCAAGGCCGGCGCGCGCGGCAAGACCGTCCCGGTCGGCTCCTATTACGGCTACGCAAGCGGCGTGGTCGGCCTGCGTCTCTTCCCCAATCCCGCCTTCGACGAGGCGGCCAAGAAAAAATGGGATCCGGTCAGGTACTACACCGATGAACAATACTACAACGATAAAAATCTGGTGCGCCCGTACCGGGTCGGGATGTCCTGCGGCTTCTGCCACGTCGGCCCCAGCCCGATCGATCCGCCCAAGGACCCCGAGAACCCGGAGTGGAAGAACCTGACCTCGAATCCGGGCGCGCAATACTTCTGGCTGGATAGAATCTTTTTCTGGAATCCGTATAAACGGCACGAGAATTTCATCTACCAGCTCTTCCACACCTCCTTGCCCGGCTCGCTCGACACGTCGCTCGTCTCCAGCGACAACATCAATAACCCGCGCACCATGAACGCGGTTTATGCCATCGCGGCGCGTCTGCAGATGGCCGAGTTCCACCCGGAAAAGCTGACCGGCGGCGAGCTGAACAACAAGCAATTCAACGATTATGACAGGACCAAAGGGCTCTCGAAGTACTTCATAGCGCCGGACACGGTCCTGACCGCCCACGTCCTCAAAGACGGCGCCGACTCGGTGGGCATCCTCGGCGCGTTGAACCGCGTCTACATCAACATCGGCCTGTTCAGCGAGGAGTGGCTGCTGCACTTCAAACCGCTGATCGGCAATTTTCCGGGGAAGCGGATCACGCCGATCGAGATCGCGGTGTTGGAGAAGAACTCGACCTTCTGGAACGCCAACGTCGCGCAGACGCCGGACCTGGCGCTGTTCTTTCTGGCGAGCGCGCGCCCCGACTATTTGAAAGACGCGCCCGGCGGCAAAGCGCATCTCTCCACGGATCAAAATAAGCTCAGTCGCGGGAAAACCGTCTTCGCCGAGAACTGCGCGCGCTGCCACTCGGGCAAGCAGCCGCCGCCTCCGCCCGAAATCGACTTCGCAAAGTGCGCCGGTCCGGGTTACCTGGATTGCTGGAACCGTTATTGGAGCTGGACCGACACCGATGCGTACAAGAAGCAGATGCGCGAGATCGTTATGCGCAACGATTTCCTCGAGGACAATTTCCTCTCCACCGAGCTTCGCGTTCCCGTCACACTGCTTGAGACCAACGCGTGCAGCCCGCTGGCGACCAACGGTCTCAGAGGCGACATCTGGGACAACTTCACCTCCACGACCTATAAGGAGCTGTCCGCGGTTGGGAAGTTCACGGTCCATCACCCGAAAACCGGCGAGCCCTGGGAGTACGAGATGCCGGGAGGGGGGCGCGGCTACACCCGGCCCGCCTCGCTGATCAGCCTGTGGTCGACCGCGCCGTTCCTGCTCAACAATTCGATTGGAAACTTCTACGGGGAAGCCAGTGTCCAGGCGCGCATAGCGTCGTTAAACGACTCGATCCAGCAGATGCTCTGGCCCGAGAAACGTCAAAAGGACTCGGTCCTGGGCGGCAAAGTTCCCGGCTACATGCAGCGCACGACCTCCGACAGCTCCTTGAAGATCGCCTGGGGATACCTGCCGGGCGTATTCAGCGGTCTTATGGACCTCTTGAGCGGGTGGTTTCCCTCGGTCTTTAGCAAAAACGGGCTTGAGGTCGGCCCGATCCCCGCGGGAACGCCGGTCGGCCTGTTGGCCAACCTGCCGTTCGTCTCGGAGGGGACGGGCCTCAAAGAACGAGTGGATCACTTCGATAAGCTGCTGCAATTGGGGAAGACGATCAGGAAGGACTTGAAGGCGGTGGAAAATGCGCCGCCGGAGAAGAAGCATGAAGCGCTCGACAACCTGGTCGATCCGCTGTTGGAGCTTAGCAAGTGCCCCGACTACGTCGTCAACCGGGGCCACTACTTCGGCACGAATCTCAGCGACGACGAGAAATGGGCCTTTATCGAGTTTTTGAAGACGTTCTAAGGCGGCAAGGAGAGAAAATATGAGC
>MGSS01000044.1:2417-16613 GCA_001798595.1 Deltaproteobacteria bacterium RIFCSPLOWO2_12_FULL_60_19
GGCGGGACACTCGCGGCCCGGCTGGCGGAGGCGGGCCGCAAGGTGTTGCTCCTCGAAGCGGGCGGCGACCCGAGAGAGCTACACGGCGGGGTCCGGTGGGACGAGAAAAGAAAAAGTCTGCCGGACGACTACGACGTCCCCGTCTTCCACGGCATCTCCACCGAGAGCGACGCGATACGCTGGGACTTCTGGGTGCGCCACTACGCCGACGCCGCGCAGCAGAAGAGAGACCCGAAGTACAAGGAGGAGTGGGACGGCGAGCGCGTCGACGGAGTTCTCTATCCCCGGACCGGGGCGTTGGGTGGCTGTACGGCGCACAACGCCATGATCCTGGTCTATCCGCACAACAAGGACTGGGACGACCTCGCCGAACTGACCGGCGATCCCTCCTGGAAAGCGGACAACATGCGCAAATACTTCCAGCGCATGGAGAACTGCCACTACCGGAACTTTCCCATCCCGTGGCGCTGGATCTACAACCTCTTTCGCTGGAATCCGACGCGCCACGGCTTTCGCGGCTGGCTCTCGACGCAGGTCGCCGTGCCGCTCCGCGCGCTAAAGAAAGACAAGAAACTGCTCAAAGTAATCGTCGCATCGGCTGTGAAGGCGGCAACAATCCCGGACATGCTGTTAAAACGGCTCTGGTGGTTGCTGCTCGGCCGGCTCGATCCGAACGATTGGCGGTTGGTAAAGGACGACGCGGTCGGCATCCGCCTCCCTCCCTTGACCACGAGCGGCCACGCGCGCAACGGCACGCGCGAATTCTTGCTCGCTGTCCAGAGGGAACATCCCGGCAAACTGACCATCGAGCTTAACGCCTTGGTGACGAAAGTTCTCTTCGACGACAAGAATCGCGCCATCGGCGTCGAATACTTGAAGGGTGAGAAGATTTATCAAGCCCATGCCAGGCCGAGCGATTTACCGGGCGAAAGACGGACAGTCCGCGCCTCGCGCGAGGTGATCCTCGCCGGCGGCGCTTTCAATACGCCGCAGTTGCTGATGCTCTCCGGCATCGGGCCGAAGGACGAGCTAAGAAAACACGGCATCGACGTGCGCGTCGCTCTTCCCGGCGTGGGCGAGAACCTCCAGGACCGCTACGAAGTCGGCGTGGTCAACCGGATGAAAGAAAACTGGAAGGTGCTCGAAGGGGCCCGCTTCGCGAGAGGCGATCCGCAGTTCCAGGAGTGGGAGCAGAACCGGAGCGGCGTTTACAGCACCAACGGCGCCGTCCTCGCCGTCATCAAGAAGTCGGACAAGTCGCGCCCGCTCCCGGATCTCTTCTGCTTTGCGGTGGTCGGCAAGTTTCGCGGCTACGAGCCGAACTATTCGAAGGAGATCGTCGTTCACCACGACTACCTCACCTGGGCGGTGCTCAAGGCCCACACCGAGAACCGGGCCGGCACGGTCAAGTTGAGATCGGCCGACCCGCGCGAGCGGCCGGAGATCAACTTCCACTACTTCGAGGAGGGCAGCAAGGGCTATCAGGAAGATCTGGATTCCGTGGTGAACGGAGTCGCGTTCGTCCTCGGGACGACCGCGCATTTTCAGAACCTCATCGCTGAGCAAGCGGCGCCGCGCAAAGGGGAGGACCTCCGCCAATTCGTCAAGGACAACGCCTGGGGTCATCACGCCTCCTGCACCTGCAAGATCGGGAGGAAGGACGACCCGATGGCGGTGCTCGACAACAATTTCCGCGTCTATGGGACGCAAGGGCTGCGCGTCGTCGACGCCTCCGTCTTTCCCAGGATTCCGGGCTTCTTCATCGTCAGCTCGATCTATATGATCGCCGAAAAGGCCGCCGACGCGATTCTCGCCGACGCCGGCCGGACTTTTTCCTAGGGGTAACATGGCGAGCGTGGCTGGTTTCGATTGGAGCGCCGACCGCGAGAAAGCAGTCCGATTAATTGAAAGCGGCGACTATCGCGGGGCCTTGATCGCCTTGCAGGAGGCCGAGCGCGAAGATCCCTCCGGTTCGAGTCGCGCTCTCGCCGCGCTCGCTTGCTTTCACCTCGAAGACTACGCCGCCTCCGTCGAGCACTATGACGCGGCGCTCGCGCGCGAGCCCCACCGCCAGGACTGGGTGGAGCTGCGGGCCCATGCCCAGGCGAATGCCACGGCGCAAATCAACGTCTTCGTTCCGGAGCTTCATTTCTTCAACAGGGACGCCCTGCTTCAACCGCCGGTCCCGCCGCCGGGAGCGCTTCCTTTAACAATCCGCGCCCGTAAAGCCCCCCGGCTCCGGCGGCTGCTCGTTGCCCTGGGCAACGGGCTGGGTTTTATTTGCAGCGCCGTGGTTGGGCTGCTCACCCGAATCTATGGCGCGGGCTACCACGGCGAGGTGTGGACCAACTGGTATCGCAGACCCCCGTGGCGGGCAATTTTGACGCTCGCGCATATGCGCGAAGAGCTCAATCGCCATAACCTGAGAGATGCCTACCCGAAGCGCGAATTGGTCGGCTTTCAGCCGAAAGGGCAGAGGCCGCCGCCCGGCGTTGAGAGTTATCGCACGGCCGACGGCAGTTGGAACAACCTCAAGAATCCGATGGAAGGGGCCGCAGGCACGCGCTTCTCGCGCAACGTCGCCAACGACGCCATCCATCCGGAGAAAGGGGAGGGGCTCCTTAGCCCGAATCCTCGTGACGTGAGCCGCAAGCTGCTGACGCGCGGCGACGCGATGAAGGAGGTGCCGTTTCTCAATCTGCTCGCCGCCGCCTGGATTCAGTTTCAGACGCACGACTGGGTGAGCCACGGCGAAAATCAGGAGGGTGGCGGCCACGAGATTACGCTGGCGGATAGCGACGAGGCGCGGCGCAAATACCTGTTGCGAAAGATCGAAGTGGGCCGGACGCAGCCCGACCCGACGCGGTTGCCGCAGGGGGAGAGCGTACCCATCAGTTACATCAACGAGGTCACACACTGGTGGGATGGATCGCAGATCTACGGGAGCGATTGGCAGACGCTCGCACGGCTTCGATCCGGAATCGACGGCAAGCTCAGGATCGAGGCCGACGGCAGACTGCCGATCGGGAAAAACGGCGTCGAAGAGACCGGCTTTGTGCGCAACTGGTGGGTGGGGTTGAGCATGCTCCACACGTTGTTCGTCAAGGAGCACAACGCGATCTGCGACCGGCTGAAGGCGAAGTATCCGCACTGGGACGACAGCCGCCTCTTCAACGTGGCGCGGCTGGTCAACGCCGCGGTGATGGCCAAGATCCACACGATCGAGTGGACGCCGGCGATCCTTCCCAACCGGGCGGTGAACGACGGATTGAACGCCAACTGGTACGGCCTGGCGACGAACTTCCTGCGCAGTCGCGAGCAGCGGAAGACGCTCGCCGAGATCAACATCCATAATCCCGAACTCGGCGGCGTCGTGGGCAATCCGATCGACAAACACGGCGCGCCGTACAGCCTGACGGAGGAATTCGTCGAGGTCTATCGCCTGCACTCTCTGCTGCCGGAGGCGCTCGATCTTCGCCGCCATCGGGACGATGCTCCGATCGAACGTGTTTCGTTGCCGGCGACTCGCCAGGCCGGCGCCGGCGCGCTCACTGCGCGGATGAGCATGACAGATCTGTTTTACTCCTTCGGCACACAGCATCCCGGCGCGCTCGTGCTGAACAACTATCCAAAGTTCATGCAGGAGCTGAGCGTGCCGGGGAATCCATTGATCGACCTTGGGGCGGTCGATATCCTGCGCGCCAGGGAGCGCGGCGTGCCGCGCTACAACGAGTTCCGCCGCCAACTCTTGCTCAAGCCGATACGCACGTTCAGCGATCTGACCGACGACTCGGAGCAGCGCCGCACGCTCGAAGAGATATACGGCGAAGATGATGTGGAAGCGCTCGACCTGCTGATCGGCACGCTGGGGGAGCAATCGCCGAGCCGCCGGCCGACGAACTTCGGCTTCGGGGAGACGCTGTTCCAGATATTCATCCTAAACGCCACCCGCCGCCTGCAGGCGGACCGCTTTTACACGACCTGCTACAACGCGGAAACCTACACGAAGGAAGGGCTCGACTGGATCGACGACGCTGACCTCAAGACGGTGCTCCTGCGCCACCATCCCGAACTTGCCGTGACCGGGCTTTCGAACATCAGAAATGCGTTCGAGCCGTGGGACAACGGAGAGAGGCTCGATCCCGCCAGCCATCCCCTGCGCGGTTTCGACAAAGAGCTGGAACCCGATCCGTGGCTGGGCGAGAGAGCGCGAAATAATTCCTAGCGGTCTCAGCAACGCCGGAAGATCGTATCGGCGACGGCTGCTGGGCGGTGGCGCGCGGCTTTGAATCTGTGCTAGGTTCCGGTCATTCTTCCATTTATCTCGCGGAGGTGCGCAGCGATGGCAAAGCCGATAAAAATCCGAAAAGGAATGCCCAGCGTGCAGCTTACCAAGGAGGAATTTGCGCGCCGGTTCCTCGATCGCTTCTACGATCCCGCGTTCGAGGCTGAAAAAGACGAGCTTGAAAGAGTTCTCGACACGGCGTGGGAGGGCTACGACAAATACCGCAAAAGCCCGCGCACACAAGCGGCGGGACGGGGCCTTAGCGACCCAAACTTCAAGCTTCCCATTGAGTGGCTGGAGACGCGCAGGGCGATTCAAGAGGCCGAAAAGCGGCAGAAGAATTCCAAGTCTCCGTCGCGTATCCTGCTCGTCAACGGGTCGTCGAGAAGCGACCAGAGCTGCCCCGGCGAGATGTCCAAGACGTTTCGCCTGGCGACGATGGCCCAAGAAGTAATCGCCAAGCAAAAAAAGTTCGAGGTCGATCTGCTCGATCTGAGCCGTCTCACGTCCGAATACGGCCGTGTGATCTATCCCTGCAAGGCCTGCGTCTCGACGGCGATGCCGCTCTGCAACTGGCCCTGCTCGTGTTACCCGAATCACGCGATGGGGCAGGTGGGCGACTGGATGGCGGAGATCTACCCGCGTTGGGCGGCGGCGCACGGCGTGATGATCGTCTGCCCGGTCAATTGGTATCAGGCGCCGAGCACGCTCAAGCTCATGATCGACCGCCTGGTCTGCGCCGACGGCGGAAATCCGGATCCGACTTCAACCGGAGGCAAGAACCCGCAGCGCGCGAAAGAATTGGAACTCAAGGGCTGGGACTATCCGCGCCATCTGGCGGGCCGCGTCTTCTCCGTCGTCGTGCACGGCGACGCGGCGGGCGTCGAGAACCTCCGGCGCATTCTCACCGACTGGCTCATGGACATCGGCCTGATTCCCGCCGGCTACAGCGCGTTGGTCGGCGGCTACATCGGCTACTACGAGCCCTACGCAACAAGCCACGACGATCTCGACGACGAAACGGATTTTCACGAAGAAGTCCGCAACGCGGCGCAGAGCCTGGTCAACGCGGTCCGCCTGCTGCGCAGCGGGGAGCTCAAGCAGCCGGATGCCTCTTTGCATGATCCGCGGCAGAAGTAGGCGTCGGGACACCAGTCCTAATCATTATCATTTCGGTTTGTTTTATTGGACTAGACCCTGATACTCCCTCCGGATCAAACGGGGATGCTGGAAGAGATTCGCTTTTATGGCGAACCCGGACCAGACAGCCGTTCCAATAGCACCGACGGCCTCAAGTTTTTGTAGAAGGATTGGTTTACCCAACTCGCGGTGAACTCGCTTCTGAAGGGCTCGGATCTTGTGGCGGACCTCCCGCGTGGGTCCGAATAATTTGCCAGGTAGAAACGCCGAATAGGCCCTTCGCACCCGTTTGGCGAAATACTGTGCCTTCTTGCGCATGACCGGGATATCCGAATCCTTCCATTTGAGATACCCATTCAGCCAGGTCTCTACGACACGATAGATGGAGGGGCCCAGTCGCCGGAAGTCGTCGTCGAAACAATTGCGCTGGATTGACTCGATCTCCGCGGCCGTCATCTCTTTATGTTTAACAACAGAGAAGAAGCCAGTGGCCCGCCGATAGTATTCCTTCGGCTTTTCCTCGACATACTCGTGGAAAAGATTGTTCTCCTTTACATGTTTAAAGAACGGAGTACCCGGCACAGGTCCGTAAATAAGAAATTGGGAAAAAGCAGGCTTCAATGAGAGAAGCCCATTGAGTTCTTCCTGAATGATTTCCCGGTTCTGATAAGGGAAGCCCACGATCATCGAAGCCAGGATAGTGATCCCGTGGTCTCTGAACTCGGTGAAAACCTCGGAAACGGGACGACCGCTCTGCTTATCATAGCCGGACCGAGTTCCCTCGTAGCCGATCCACATCCCGTCGATCCCCATCTCCATGATCTCGGTGATACTGTAGCGACTGAGGGCTCGAACACTGGCGAAACAGAAGACCGAGATGGCCTTACCCCCCTCGACCACACAGTCCCGGAACTCCATTGCCCGGCGCTTGTTGACCAGGAAGTCCTCGTCCATGATCATAATGGACATCTCCGGATCTATCTCATGATAACGACGGACAGCGTTATAGATATCCTTTCCGCTGGAGAGGAGGCGGATATGGCGTCTTTTGAAGAAATGGGAGGTGCAGCAGAAATCGCAACCACCCGCACAACCCAGGCCGGCGAAGACCATGCCGCTCTGGCTGACCTTTTTTCCAAAGATCCTCAAGGGGTTAATCACCACGGGGTGAGTATAAGGCATCTGGATCTCCGGCTCGCCTAATAACCGGCGCATGAAGGCGACGCCCTCCTCTCTGCAGATATGGTCCCCATACTGTTTCAAAACCTCGTCTGAGAGAACCGTGCCGTAAGAGCCAAGGATGATCTCAGTTCCCAGTGAATGCTTGCGGATGAGCTGCACCATCTCCTCCATGATGTGGAAGGTGGCCATGATGAAGGCAATACCGACATAGTCATAGCCTCGCTTCAACTCGCGGACCAGCTCCTCCCGCGACGGATACTGGATCACGGTGGTGGGAGCGTCGAGATTGACAGCAATATATTCCAGAGAGAATTGGGTATGAAGAGAGCGAGGACTGAACATCCCCTGGGCCCTGGTTACCTGTCCGTGAAGAAGCTCGTAGCCGACACTGGGAGCATCACCATACGCTTCTCCCAATGGCCGGCAAACACTGGTAAGCAGGATTTTCTTCATGAAGTTAGCAACGAGAAATTGTTCATTTTCTCCCTCCGTCGGCCTCACCGGAAATTAGACGCCTTTTCGATGATAGCGCGACTTGTTAATGATAACACGTTTTTCATCTTTGGAATGCAATTCAACGACGATTTAGTGGAAATGCGCAGGATTAGTTCTGGAGCAAGTGAATTCGCGATAATCGATTTGACGTAACAAATCGCCGGGGGGACAATAAGTGTCAAGACGATGGCCCAGCTTGCGTCGTCGTCGGCAGTCTTGTATGCGGGATAGAAGTCACATGAGCGAAATTCGTTTTATCGACACCACGCTGCGCGACGGGCAGCAGAGCCTCTGGGCGCTGGGGATGCCGACGGCGGCGATGCTCGGGATCGTCGGGCAAATGGACCGGTGCGGCTTCGAGTCGATGGAATTTTTTTCTCTCCATGATGTTCAAGAAATATGTCCGGGAGCTGAAGAAGAATCCCTGGGACTGGCTGCGCCTCGGAAGCCGGCGGTTCGCCAAGACGCGGCTCCGGTATCACGGCAGTTGCCGCGGCTCCCAGGAAAGCAGGCGGCGGGTATGCGATAGATCATAGGGCGCGTTCGGCTGGGCGGAGACGCCGTAGACAACGTGAAACCCACCGAATTCCGCCTCCACGCAGCGCCGCAGCAAGCTACGAAGATCGTGCGTGCCGATCCACTGGCGGCGTCTTTCCCCATCCTTCGGGGACGCTGAAAGGTAGGAGCCGATCCGCACGGCAAGAAACGAGATGAGTTTTCCCTCATTCACGAACGTGCGACCGGAGATCTCTCCGAAAGCCTTGGAGATGCCATAGGGAGTCAAAGGACGCGGCGGAGCATCGGAGCCGATCTTAGGCCCGTCGGGCCTGTAGCAGGCCGGCGCCAATTCCCGCTCCAGCGCTTTGACCGCCCAGTTGGAGCTGGCATAAATCACGCGGCGCACTCGATGCCGCGCCGCGGCGTCGAGGACATTCCACGTTGCCTCGATATTGTCACGGAGAAGTTGCTCCCGGGGGGCCTCGACGCGCGCCTCGCCGGAGAGGTGAAGAACAACCTCCGTACCCTCGAACATCTCGCGCCATCGCCGATTGCTCGAACCGGGCCAAAACCGCCGGTAGGTTCCGGCGCGGCTCTGCGCCAGATCGGCGACGATGGAGCGGCGCCCCGGCACCGGCAGGCGGTCCACAAGACCGAGCTCATGCGACGCGGAAAGCTCCTCTATCATCTGGCTGCCGATCCGGCCGGCGGCGCCCGTAATGATTACACGCATGGGATGCGGCCGACGAGGGAAGCGAAACGCGAGGCGCGAAGTCGACGGATCAGCTTTTGGCGAAGTGCCACGGGAAGCCGTCTGCGGTAGGACCTGGGCACGATGATACGCGAACGAGCTCGAGCGATTGGGTCCAGGAGTTCAACCGGGATTTCAGCTAGCAGAGTTTCTCTGGATACTCGTGCTAACTCGGCGGCCAAGGCGGGAAAGCCGAGGTTCTCGGCTGTTTCGACTGTGAGATGGCCGTTACGAGTAATATGCTCTCGACAACTCTCAACACCGCCGTGATAATAAAAACCGCCAAGACTCCTGTGATGGTCCAGCTGATCCGCCAATCGAATCAAAAGCACATGCCGGTCGATCTCTCCGAGCGGATCGAGGCTATCGCGGATGGCGGAGATGGTTTTTGCGTTCCATTTGAGGGCGGGAAATCTGTAAACGTACTCCTCCACATCTTTGCCAACGGCATTCCTCACCTGTTCACGCCTGGCCGCCGCGACGCCGTATCCGCCGTCGCCAAAGTCGCCATTCCCGTAGACGTTATGGATCAGACCGGAAGCGACGACCGGCGCGGGCAGGCGGAGAGAACCGAGGATACTGGCCGCGCCCACAGTGTGGGCGATTTCGGTCCTGCCGGAAGCGATGTAGTAACCGGTGAACAGACGGATCGCCAGCTCATAGGCATTGCGAATGCAGGCCAGGTCGAAGTTCGAGTAACCCTCCCGGCTAAGCTGATTGAAGAGTTGAAGATTTGTCTGTGCGTAACGGTCCATCACCTTGTCCCTCAATGAGCAAATCGGTCGACAAACCGACGGAACCTTGTCCTAAGACGAAGGGCCGCACGGAGACGATGAACCCCACTGACACATTCCTGACCAACGGATATCCATCGCCGCATGCAATAGGAGTTTGGCGGGATGAGATACGAACGGGGTTGATTGCTTCTGCTGCGCGCTTCGATGGGGATTTCGCCCGAGGCGGCTTCTCTGAAAGTCTGCGCCAGTTCCGCGGCTAACGAGGGAAAGCCTAACCCGTGCGCCATGTCTATCATCGACGGAAGGTAACGCTCCGTGTACCGTTGAAGCCGCTCGGCGCTATCGGAGTATAGATCGGCAAAGTCCATCCGGTGCTCAAGCTCATTGGCCAGTTGGATCAAGAGAACGTAGCGGTCGATCCGATCGAGTTTGTCCACGTTGTCGCGAAGGGCCGGGATGCTCTTCGAGTTCCAGTCCATGGCGTCATATCCGGCGACAACCTCCTCGACCTTCGCTCCGACTGAATTTTTGATCTCTTCGCGTTTGGCTTTGGAGATGGTCGTTCTTATGCTTCCAAAGTCGCCGCGAAAATAGGCCGCGTGGATCAGACCGGCGGCCACGACCTCGACCGCTGCGCGAAGAGCAACGAGGATGCTGGCGGTGCCTACCAGGTGGTCGAGGAACGGTTTTCCGGACGGCAGAAATAGGCCGGTGAACAAGCGCATCGCGACCTCGTAAGCGTTGCGGACGCAGGCAATCTCCTCGTTGGAATAACCTTCCCGGCGAAGTTGGTCGAAGAGTTGGACGTTTGTCTGTGCGTAGCTAACCATCGAAGAGAAGTTTTTCCGTGGAGCGATTCAGCATGCGAAGGCGGCTTAAGGTTTGGGGTCAGGCTTGCCGGGACGCTTGGCGTAGGGCCAACCCTTTTCTTCATCGACCTCATGGACGGGGTCGAGCAGGATCAAGTCCTGCATGTCTTCGTATTTTTCCAGGGTCGGCGGTTCGAATGCGACCGGCCGGCCGGGGGAGGTTTCCTCTGCGGCGGGGGGAAGTTCCTCTAAATCGCTCCCGTCGCCGCAGGCCTCGATCAACCCTTCCCGTTGCAGCTGTTCGACGAAGTCGGCGACGGAGCGCTCCAGCACATCCGCGGCGGCTTGGTATTTCCGAGCGAGCGCGCCGACAATCTCGCGGATAGCGGCGCCGTGTTCGACGGCGCTCCACAGCGCCGCTCCGGTCCCGCGGAGGCTATAGTAATTTCCGGTATCGAGGTTGATGATGACGACCTCGCCGTCGATCATCTGATGGAGCACCTTATGTTTTCGTATCTGGAAGCGCGCGAAGGACATAGCTGACTAATCTCTTACGGCCTGCCGGCAAAACTGTCAATCCGGGATAAACCCCATCTCGATCACTCTCCCTCTTTCCCCGCCCGTCGAAGGAGCCGTTCAGGTAGCGGAGACAGCGATAGGAACTTTTGGTCCCTACTTCGATGCGCCGACAATCGGAAAATTGGTAAACATCATCTTCCTTCACTCTGTCTAGCGGAGGCTTTCGTCATTTCATGGCGCGCCTTCGGTCGAGAGCGGCTTTGAGCACTAGAACATATTGGTTGCGCCACTCTTTTTCACGGAGTCCGTTGTTTTCGCGGTGCAAACGACGCTCCATCACGATCTCCGGGAGCATGAGGCTTTTAAGCTTTTGCTCGCTAGCCCTCGCGGACCAATCCATTCCGATACCGACTTTGAGGGTCGTATTGAACAGTCCGACGCGGAGGAAGGCAGCCTTTTTTATCAGCAGGGCCCCGGCCAGGCGTCCGGTGATGCGTTCGGCGGCCGGGCGAAGGCGCTTGGCCGCGGCCGGGTCGAGGTCCGGACTCAAAAACTCTCTCACGTGACCGTAGACCGTCTCCAGGGCCGGATCGCGCATGAAGGCCGCCATCTGACGAGCGAGCCTGTCGAGCGGGAAGAGGTCGTCGGCGTCGAGAAAGGCGAGGAAGGTTCCTTGCGCCAGCGCTACACCGCGATTTCGCGCGGCACCCATCCCCTCGTGCAAATGATAGACGTATCGGAGAGCAGGCAAAAATCTCCTGGCGAGTTCTCCACTGCCGTCTTCGGAGCCGTCATCCACCACAACCAGCTCCACCGGCCTATAGGTCTGGCGCAGGACGCTGTCGATCGCCTCCGCCAGATAACGGGCGCAATCATAAACCGTGATGATCACGCTGATCAGGGGAAGCGGCCGTGATTCCATCATCAGTCTCCGCGTCGTGCGCGCGATCTCATGCGGTCCATTTTGCTCTTGAGTCCCTGCAGCAACTCTTCCCGTAGCTTCCGGTTTTGGTGGGTGAGGTTGCGGTCATGGATTCTGCGGACCATGAGGACCTCGGGCAGGACGGCAACCGCGATGTCTGAATCTCTCAGGCGCCCGAGCCACTCCATTCCTACAGCGAGACGGTAAGACAGGTCGAAGCCTCCGGCCCGCTCGAGCGCGCTCTTGCGGACGAGCGCTGATCCGGGCGGCACGCCACCGGGATCTCCGAAAATTCGGTCCGGTTTCAACCAGGCGGGCGGCGACCTATTGCCCTCCAACAGGATTCGCTGCCGGCAGAGGACGCATCCGACCTCCGGGTGGTCGAGCAGATATTTAATCTGGCTGCTCAGTTTATTGGCCATCATCAGATCGTCGGCGTCGAGGAAAGCGAGGAACTCGCCGCGCGCCTCCCGGATTCCCGCATTGCGCGTAGCGGCCAGGCCCCGGTTGGACTGGCAGAGATAGCGGATTTCACCGAAGCTCCGGGCGATCTCAGGCGTCCGGTCGCTTGAGCCGTCATCGACGACGATAACTTCTATGGGGCGGTAATCCTGGGCGAAGATGCTGTCGAGGGCCTCCGTCAGGAAGCGCTCGCCGTTGTACACGGGAACGATGACGCTCACGAGAGAGTTCTTTTCGCCGCTCATGGCTCCCTCAGCTGCTCGCTGCCGGCGCCCGGCGCCGGTCGATTCTCACCTTGATGAGATCCAGCCACTCTTGCTGCACGGCCCGGCGGCGGTGGGTCAGGTTATCCCCGTGGATGCGCCGCCGCCACAACACTTGAGGAAGCACCGCGACCCCCGCCCCGGATTCCCACACTCGAAACAACCAGTCGATGTCGTCGACGTGACGGTAACAGGGGTTAAACCCCCCAATCCGCTCCAAAGTCTGCCGACGCACCACCACCGCGGACATTCCTCCGTCCCGCACATGCTTCAGCTCATTCATGCCCGACGGTGAAGCCGAGTCCATTCCGGCGGCCTCCTCCAGCGGCAGGCTCTTTCCCAACCAGCTCGGCGGCTCCACCCCCGGCTCGAAGAGAATTTCCTGGCCGGCCAGCGAGCAGCCCGTCTCCGGCTGCCGGAGGAGAGAATCGATCTGGGCGCTGAGCTTGTCGGGCAGCATCAGGTCGTCGGCGTCGAGGAAGGCGATGAACTCGCCGCGCGCCTCGTGAATTCCTCTGTTGCGGGCGGCGGCCTGCCCCTGGTTTTCCTGCACGAGCAAGCGAACACCCACGAACGACCGGGCGATCTCACCCGTGCGGTCGTTGGAGCCGTCATCCACGACGATAACTTCAATAGGGTGGTAATCCTGGGCGAAGATGCTGTCGAGGGCCGCCGCGAGGAAGCGTTCGCCGTTGTACACGGGAACGATCACGCTCGCGAGCGGCTTCGGCCGCAGTTCTGCCCGCGCCAGGAGTTCCAGGATGGCCGGCGCGATCTGAGAAAGGTCCGGGCCCAAGTCGAGACTGAAGCTCGGCACCCGCCTGAGCAATTCCGCCATCGTGTTGAGGGAACGGCCGTCGCGATCGCGGAGTTGAAGGATCGTGCTGGGAGCGAGCGCGGCGAGAGCGGTCGCAGCGGATATCGGTTGCACACGGGTGTTGCCACGATGAGCGATGCGGGGCACCAGCACCGCGCGGATAAGAAAACCCGAGGATACCTTTTCAGGGCGGCATTCGTGAATAAAGAGGACGGCCTTATCCTGAGCCGTCTCATGCGGATTGGCGAATGCGTGTCGCAGCTGCCCGAACTGTTGCAGCCGGTCCACGTCCAGCTTTGCAGAGTTATAGAGACTGAAGGCGAAGGGGAAAGGGTCGAGGGCTATCAAATGGTAATCGTCCCCCGCGTAGCCGAGTGCCGACGAGAGGCAAGAAAGGGCCGTTGTCGACTTTCCGGAACCTGCTTTACCGACGAGGAGTGCGCCGCCGTCAGCCGTTCCGACAGCCGCGGCATGGACGAGTTGACGGCCGCGCAACTCCATCCACCAGTGGAAAATGTAGAGGAGCGGCGCGCTCCTTTCCCAGAACGGCATGCGGCTGCCGTCCTCCGTCCAGAAAAGCGCGAGGTTCCGGCTTGGGTCCAGGATGTTCAAGTTATTCGACGCCGGTTGAAACCGCGCTCGAATCCGTTCGCCGCGATAGATCCAGCCGGCGCCGTTTCGATCCCCTGACGTCAACCCTAGACAAGCCGGGAAATCCACACCGGTGGACGAACTGTCGGCAAGGTAGATCGTGAGCATCGGCTTCGTTTCGGCGCCCGCTTCGAGGTGAGCCATCGCGCGAGTCGTCCCATCCAGCAGGGCCGGACCGGCGAAGCGGAGACGGATAGCGTAGCCGCCGATGATGTAGGACCGCTCGACGACGCCAGTCGCCGCGGCCGCGCGCTCCCATGCGCTTAGGCTCGCGGCAAAGGTCCGGGCTAGCCGGTCGTTCATCTTCTCCGCCCCAAGAGTGTCCACCATGGCGACCGTCGTATCAAACCTTCCCCGGCGGTGTAGACCGGCAGCCTCTTTCCTGTCGGGCAGCGGGCATGACCGGCTCCTTTTTCTTCTTACATCCGGTTTCATACCAGCAAAGGGGAGCAACTGTCTATACGCGTCACGACTCTAAGCTGATCCCAAAGATCTCTCGGGTTGGCTTGCGTTGGCGGCGGCAGTCTTGTATGCGGGATAGAAGTTCCATGAACGAAATTCGTTTCATCGACACCACGCTGCGCGACGGGCAGCAGAGCCTTTGGGCGTTGGGGATGCCGACGGCGGCGATGCTCGGGATCGCCGGGCAAATGGACCGGTGCGGC
>MGSS01000044.1:16632-30978 GCA_001798595.1 Deltaproteobacteria bacterium RIFCSPLOWO2_12_FULL_60_19
GCAAATGGACCGGTGCGGCTTCGAGTCGATGGAGTTCTTTCTCTCCATGATGTTCAAGAAATACGTGCGCGAGCTGAAAGAGAATCCGTGGGACTGGCTGCGCCTCGGAAGCAAACAATTTACCCGAACCAGGCTCCGCTATCACGGCGGGCTGCACGGCGGCTTTGAAAAGACCCCCGGCGCGATTTTGCGGCTGCTGCTCGAACGCGTCGTCTCCTACGGCATCACGCTCACGCGGACGTCGAACTGCTGGAACGACTACGCGGCGTTCAAAGCAGAGGTGGACGGCCTGCGCGAGCTGGGCATGGACACCGTCGCCAACCTTATCTACTCCGTTTCGCCGCGCCACACCGACGAGTACTACGCTGAGAAAGCGCGCGAGGCCGCGGCGATCAAGCCTTATCGGATCTGTTTTAAAGACGTCGGCGGCCTGCTCACGCCCGAGCGCGCCCGGACGCTGATCCCCGTGGTGCAGAAGAACATCGGCGATATCCCGCTGGAATTCCACGCCCATTGCAACAACAGTCTCGCGCCGCTCTGCTATCTGGAAGCGATCAAGCTGGGCTTGACAACACTTCACACGGCGATCCCGCCGCTGGCGAACGGCTCCGGCCAACCGTCGATTTTGAATGTCGCGCAAAACGCCCGGGTGCTCGGCTACCGGCCGTTGGTCAACGAAGATGCGATCAGGCCCGTTTCGGAGCATTTCACGTTTGTCGCACAGCGACATGGGCTTCCCATCGGCAGGCCGCTGGATTACGACCACTCGCAGTATCTCCATCAAGTGCCCGGCGGGATGATTTCCAACCTGCGCCATCAGCTCAAGATCGTGGGCATGGCGGATAAAATCGACGCGACTCTCGAAGAGGCCGCGCGCGTGCGTGCGGAGTTCGGCTACCCGATCATGGTTACGCCGCTGTCGCAGTTCGTCGGCAGCCAGGCGGCGATCAACGTCATTGTCGGAGAGCGCTACAGAGAGGTAACGGATCAGGTCATCCAGTACGCGCTCGGCATCTGGGGTAGGGAAGGGGCGGAGTTAATGGACCCGGGGGTGAAAGACAAGATTCTCGGCCGGCCGCGCGCGAAAAAATGGCTCCACTGGTCGCCGCCCGATCCGTCGCTCAAGGAAGTCCGTAAAAAGTTCGGTGGGCCGGGGGTTTCCGACGAAGATCTCATTCTTCGCTTCTATGCCGGGGAGGCTGCGGTGAAGGCTATGCGGGCGGACGGCGCGCCCAAAGAATACCTCGACGCGACGCATCCGCTGGCGAAGCTGGTTCGCGAGTTGTCGCAAAAAAAAGATCTGCGCTATGTCCGGGTGCAGAAGCCCGGCTTCTCGGTGACGCTGGGCAAGCAGCAGCCATTCAAACAAGAATCGTCACTCCCGCGGAAGCGGGAATCCAGTTTCTAGGATATCCTGGATTCCCGTTTCAGCCTGAGGCTGATCCGTCCGAAGCCCAGTGGCGGATTCACGGGAATGACGGAGAAGGGTTCGAAGCTTAATTCAGGAAGCTAATGCCGCTTGTATCGCACGTGTAGTATACACGCGCGCAAGGTGAGTCCGGTATTCTTTCGAGCCGTTGATATCTTCGAGAGGATCGACGCCGCGAGTAACCTGGGCGGCGGCCTGCTCGATCAGCGCCGTTTCAAGCCTTTTCCCTCTTAACATTTTTTCAACACTGCCGGCGCGGTAGGCTTTATCGCCGACGCCGGTGATGCCAAGAGCGATCTCTTCACACGTCCCGCCGTTCCCAAGCCGTAGCGAAACTGCGACGCCGACCACGGCGAAGCCCGAGGCTCTTTGAGCCGCCTTCAAATATGCGCTTTTATTTCCCCGCCGGACGGGGACCTTGATCTCAGTCAATATCTCATCCGGCTCCAAACAGCTGGTGAGAAAGCCGATGAAGAAATCCTCGGCCTTGACCCAGCGCTCTCGCGAAGGGCCGGTCAGCTTGAGTTCGGCTCCGGCGGCGAGAACGGCGGCAGGCATATCGCCCGCCGGATCGGCGTGCGCGAGGCTGCCGCCCACCGTCCCCTGATTACGCACCTGGACGTCGCCGATGGTGGCGGCGGTTTGAGGGAGAATGGGGCAGTCCGTCCGCAGTAGCTCCGAGTGCTCTAGTTGGGCGTGCGTGGCGAGCGCGCCGATGCGAATTGTTCCCGATTCGTGGCGGATGTAACTCAAGTCGGAAATCCCTGTAAGATCAATCAGATACTTCGGTTTTGCGAGGCGGAGCTTCATTAACGGCACAAGGCTCTGCCCGCCGGCGATGAGTTTTACGTCTTCCTTATAAATCGAGAGCAACTCAAAGGTCTGCTTGAGGGAAGTAGGCGCGAAATATTCGAACGACGCGGGAATCATAATAATTTTCGATTTTAGATCCTTCGGCTTGGCTCAGGACAGGTTTTCGATTTTAGATTGGATTCTTGAATCAGATTCCAAACTCGTTCCGGAGAAAGCGGCAGCTCGCGGACTTCGCAACCGAGCGGTCTCAACGCGTCTTCCACGGCGCTGGCGATGGCGGCTGGGGAGGGGATGGCCGCGCCTTCTCCCGCGGCTTTTTGCCCGAGGGTCGTGAACGGGGACGGCGAAGGCCGGTGCTCGATCTCGATTCGCGGCGTCTCTACCGTAGACGACTTGCCGTAGTCCGTGAGCGTCAGGGTAAGGAGTTGGCCGTCTTCGTTGTAGATGAAGCCTTCGCCGAGCGCCACGGAGATGCCGTGCGCCGCCGAGCCGTAGATCTGCCCGTCCACCACGTCGGGATTGATGATCGTGCCGTTGTCGCCGACGATCAGATAGCGTAGGACATGGACCTTGCCGGTGTCGTGCTCCACCTCCACGACCACGGCGTGCGCGGCGGCGGAGAAGGTAAATTGGGCGCGTACTTTGCGGTCGGCGCCGGGAACCATGTTCGGCTCGGCGTGGGGAAAGGTGTAATAGAAGACGGTCTGCAACCCCGCCTCGAAGCCTTTCGGCAAGAGCGCCTGGTTGGTGTAAACGATCTTCCCTAGATCGGCAAAGGTGATGCGCTTGGTCGGCGAGCTTCCGGCCTGGATACAACCGTCGGCGATCTTCAACTCCGCCGGCTGCGCGTTCAGCAGATGGCCCGCCAGGGTCAGCATTTTCTCGCGCAGCTTCGTAGCAGCGCCATGGACCGCGCCGATGTCGTAGAGATGAAAGTTGTTGCCGCTGTTCGCCGCGGCCACGCCCCACGGCGCAACGTCGCTGTCGAAGGGAATGGTCACGCTGATCTTGTCCGGCGAAATAGCGAGCACGTCCGCGACGACCTGAGCGGTGGTCGTCTCGTGAGACTGGCCGCAGTTGGGCGAGCCGAGAAAGAGGGCGACGGTTCCGTTTTTTTCTAGCTTGATCAGCGCGCCGTTGACTCCGCCGGCCCCGGGCGGCTCCTTCATCTCCGGAAAGATCGCCATATCGCGCGCGGCGTTTCTTCCGCCCGGCTCCACGCCGATCACCACGCCGATTCCGAGCAGGCGGCCTTTTTCGCGCTCGCGCCGCTGCTCTTCGCGCAGTTTCTCGTAGCCGATCTTTTCAAGCGCGGTCTTGAGCAGGCCGGGGTAGTCGCCGCTGTCGTAGATATTTCCGCTCGGCGTCGTGTAGGGCATCTCGTTCGGTTGGACGAGATTGATCGAGCGAACCGCTATGGGACTCAACGCCAGCTCTTCGGCGATGCGGTCGATGATCCGCTCCCAGATGAAGCACATGCCGGGTTTGCCGATGCCCCGGTTCGGGATCACCGGGCATTTGTTGGTGACGACGGAGTAGCCTTCCATCGAGATATTTTTAACGCGATAGGTATTGCTGAGATTGTTGAGCTTGTTGGTGAAGTGAATGGTGAGCGTGCTGGTCGAGCCGCCGACGTCGTCGATCTCTTTGACCTTGAGTCCCAGCACCGTTCCATCGTTTCTGACCGCGGCTTCGACGTGAAATTCCTGCGCGCAGGAATGGCCGCCGGCCATCATATGCTCGCTGCGGTCTTCGATCCATTTCACCGGCCTGCCGCTTTTGATGGCGAGCAAACTCGTGATAACAACATATTTGCGAATCAAATGGATCTTCTGGCCGAAGCCGCCGCCGATGTCGGGAATGATGACGCGGATGTCTTCCAATCCGAGCGCCTCCCGCAGCCCGTCGTAAATCACTTCGGGAACCTGCGCGTTGACCCAAACCGTGAGCTTCTTGCTAGCCGCGTCGAACGAGGCGATGCAGGCGAAAGGCTCGAGGGGTGTCGAGCTGTAGCGGTGAATCTTGAGCGTCTCGGCGACCACTTTGTCGGCGCTTTTAAACGCGCCTTCGATGTCGCCATAGGCGAGGACGCCTCTCCAGGCGACGTTGGACTCAAGCTCGTCGAACAGGAGCGGCGCGCCGGGGCGCATCGCCAGGGCGGTGTCCGTCACCGGAGGGAGAGGATCGTACTCGACGGAGATAAGTTCGAGGGCGTCTTCGGCCGCGCCTCGGTCGCGGGCGGCCACGGCCCCGACGGGCTCGCCCATGTAGCGAACCTTGTCCACCGCGGTGGCGTATTCGGGAATCGGTTTGCGCAGGCCGGCGGCGTAGCGGCCCGGCTTGAACGGCCGGCTCATGGCGCGCACGTCGGAAGGCGTCAGGACGGTTACCACGCCGGGCAATTGCGACGCCTCACTTGCGTCCACGCTCACAATGCGCGCGTGAGCGTGCGGGCTTCTGAGCATCACCGCCTGGAGCATTCCGGGAAGGATGATGTCGTCGGTGAATTGGCCGCGTCCCGTCACGTGGCGCGGTCCTTCCTTGCTACGGGTGGGGCGGCCTATGTATTTGGACTCAGCCATCGTCGTTCAGGGCAAAATGCAAAGTGCAAATTGTAAAATGAAAAATGAAAATCTCCGAAAAGATCCCAAATTTTGACTTTTGCATTTTTCATTTTGCATTTTTCATTTCCGCGATTCTTCTTGCGGCCAGCTTCACCGCTTCGACGATCTGCATATATCCCGTGCACATGCAGAGATTGCCCGCCAGCCCATGGCGAATCTCGTCGTCGCTGGGATCCGGATTCCTGGCGAGCAGCGCGGAGCTGGCGAGCACCATTCCCGGTGTGCAGTAGCCGCATTGAAATCCGTAGGCCTCCACAAACGCTTCTTGCACCGGGTGGAGATTGCCGTTCGACGCCAGTCCCTCTACTGTAGTGATCTCTCTCCCGTTCGCCTGTACGGCGAAGAGCAGGCAGGATTTTACCGCTTTGCCGTCGATGAGGACGGTGCAGGCGCCGCATTCGCCGACCACGCAGCCGACGTGCGTCCCGGTCAAACCGATCGCTTCGCGCAGGAAGTAGGGGAGCAGCAGGCGCGGCTCCACGTCCTCCTGATAGCGCCGGCCGTTGATCGTCACGCTGATCGTCTGTTTCATGCCATTCGCACCATAGCTTTCACCGCTCCGCGCGTCAAGTTTGCGGGGCCCGCGCATCGGATTGACATCGGAATCCCCTCTCGGCTAGTCTCCGCCACACGCCATGAACGCCAAGAGAATTTTCTGCTTCTGGGAACCGCGGGGTGCGATGACGCCGTATCTCCAGTTGTGCATGGAGACCTGGACGTTGAACATTCCGGATTACGAGATCGTCGTTCTCAACTACTCAAATCTCGATAGCTACATCAAAAAAGGCACGTACGACATGGCCGTACTCAAAAAGCTCGACTTAAACGTGCAGAAAGACGCGATTCTGGCGGCGGTATTGAACGAGCACGGCGGCGTCTTCATGGACGTGGATACGATCGTCACGAGAGACATTTCTCCTATCGTGCGCAACCTCAGCCGCACGGAAGTCGTCACGTTCAACCTCCATCTGGGTTTCGTGGCGGCCCGGCCCAATTCTCGTTTGTTGACGCCTTGGACGAAAGAGGCGGGGAAGAGATTGGCTCAACTCGGTGAAAGTGCCAGCGGGGTCGTTACGCCCGGCTGGGACTACCTGGGAAACAGCGTGCTGGCCGATGTGATGACGAACATGGTGAGGGATTCGAGCGTCGGCCGGGCCTATGAAAATATCCAACAGCGCCGGCCGGCGTGGCCTTTTTGGGCCCGTGCCGTGTGGCGCCGGTTTTGCGAACCCATCTGGGCCAGAAGAAGGGGCATCTTTTTCCGCACCGGCTACAGAAAATATCTCCGGATGCTGGATCGGAAGCGGTACGGCTTCATTGCCGAAGCGGCGTTCTATGGAAGAACAGGTATGATCCCCTCTGAGCAGTATCGCAAGTTCTGGTTTGAGGAGAAGCTCGACGTGGCGAACGTTTTTCGCGGCAAGCAACGACTCATCGGGTTGCACAATTCCTGGACGCCGGAATGGTACAAGGCACTATCGGAGAAGGAAGTCCTGGAGAACGACTGCCTTCTGTCGAAGACCCTGAGGCGTATTCTGGGGCGCTAGTTTCAGCCCCCCCTTCTTTCTTAGGGGAACTGAAGTATACCGTCCCCGGAATCTCGGAATTTCTCATCGCCATTTCCGATCAGCGGAAACATGAAGAGGCAAGATTTTGCCTCTTGAGCCTGCATCGGGGGCCTCGCGCTTCACTCTCAGTGTCCCTGCAACTTCCCAAATCCGGGCCTGGAACTCGTTTCCCCACGAACCCCGGCCCATCCCATCGCGGAGTCGCGCCAATAGCTTCTGCTGATCTATTTCGCCTATCTGCGGATGAACCCGCAGTGTAATCCGCGTTTGTCCGTTCTCGTCCTCTTCCTCCACAAGCTGGTAATCGCCGGGTCCTCCGCCGAATTCTAACGGGAGAGTCCGTTCGAAAAATTCATAGAGGTCGCCGTAAAAATAGTTCATCCCCTCGCTGGTGAACTTGTCATAGCTGCGGATGTGATGCAGGTGAAGGGTGAGGCCGGCCTTTTGCAGGGCGCATCCGCAGTCCCTCTCGTCAAAAGTCGCGTAGTCGCCGAGTTCCACGTTGAGCAGCAGCGCCGGCGCTGAGCGGTGCGTGGTCGTGAAAAGCAGTGGATGAATAGAAGGATCGTCCGGTAAGAAGGGGCCGGGCCGGGGCACGAGAGCCAGCAGGTACTGATTCACGTGGAGATCGTCGATGTGCCGCGGATTCGCGCATCCCAGCCCGACGTACAGCCCCGGCTCCGTGCCGTACACCGGGATCGCGCCGGCCCCGGCCCGCGCGATCACCTCCTGCTTAGGTTCGGTCAACGGCTCCCCGCCGACGATAAATTTCGTTCCCTCAAGGGATATGCCGCACTCCCACGCCAGCCGCGCGATTCGGGTTGCATTGCTGACGGTAGCTCTGAGGCAGCAGGCTTTTCCATTCCGGCGCTTGTTCACTATCCAATCGATTATCCGCTGAAGCTCTTCATGGCCGACGGATTCGGGCCTTGGAAAGCCGGGGCCGTATCGCTTTCCCATCAGCACGATAAGGTAGGTGGTCAAGGCATGGTGCCAGCCCGTGAGGTAATCCTTGATCGGGATCTTTCGGGCAAACCAGCGATCGCTGGCTATTCCAAATCTGGCATTGAACAATAAGGTGGCGACCCCCGCGCCGGCGGGAAGGATTGCGTCGTATACAGCGTGGGCGTTGGAGAACAGGCGGTGCGCGGCGAAAAGGACGCACTGCCCCAGCGCCCAAGCGGCGACCAGGTCCAGAGAAAGAAAGGAGCGGAATGGTCGCCCACGGCTGCCGCTGCTCCGAGTCGTCATTCCAGGGGAGGAGTCCGCGCGCACGAGTTCCGCGGGAACGACCCAAAACGCTACGCTTCCTCGCACTACCTTCTTTTTGCCCTTGAACTCATCCGGCGTCAGATAGACTCCCTCTCTCGCCAACCGCTCCAGTGTCCTCTCAAGACCACAACGATGAATCTCCGACTGCAGATCGGCGAATTCACATCCAACCGCTTTAAGAAGCTTCAGATACGGGCTGCGGGGATTCTCATAGATCCGGGCGCGGGCCAGATCAAGAAAGCTCTCCTGGCGCCGATCCAGAGCCCTCTTGATCTCCTCTTGCGCCTGCTCCACGGTTACCCGCGCCGCTAAAAACTCCGGTAGATCCCGTGCAAGCGCGTACGCGCCTGAAAGGCTCTCTCTCATCTTGGAGAACGCTCCGTTCATAAGCACGAAATCATTCTCAGTCCAGCTCGAACTGGTATGTCACGGTGAAGCTCTTGAGGCCGGGGGGAACGTCCGTCCAGATCAGATAGGTCGAAGTCGTCTCGGCCTCTTCGCCTGCGGCGAGGCGAAACGGCAGGAATGAACCGCAGTCCTGCATCCCCATCAGCTTGGCCATGATCTCCGGCTCGACGTTGTGCGCCACTTTGGCCCAGATCTCGCGCTGGGAGAGGTTCATCACGGTCAGCGTCGAAGTAAAGGGCTCTCCCGGCTCGAAAAGAATCTCGCTCGGCTCGATCTTCGCGTCGATACCCGAGAAGGGCGGCACCAAAATCTCAAACAGCACTCTCACCTGGGTGCTGCGTGGCGTTGAGAAATAGACGATCGGCGCGGCGATTAGGACCGCGGCAGGAAGGATCGTTAGAAGAATAGCGCGGACCGATAGTTTATTCATCGGCCTTCGGCGTTACGTGAGCCGCTGAAGGGCCTCTTGCGCGGCGCGGCGCACGAGAACCTTGACCATCTCCCGCTTATACTCGGCGGAGCCGCGGTTGTCGTCCATCGGATCGACTTCCATAGCGGCGACGTCGCCCATCTCTCTTAGTTTCGCTTCCGTGAATTCCCGCCCGCGCAAAACGGCCTCGGCCCTTTTCGCCCGCACGATCGTCGGCGCGACGGAATTGAGCGCGAGACGCACGTCGCCGCATCGGCCTCCCTGGACGGCGAGCGTGATGGCGACGCCGACGGTGGCGAAGTCTTCGACGCTGCGCGGCGTGAATTTGATGTGCGACCACGCCAGGCGCTCAGGCGGCGGAACATGAATTTCGGTTAACAGCTCGCCGGGGTTCAGCGCCGTCTGATAGTAATCGACGAAGAATTCCTCCAGCGGGAGCGTTCTGTTCCCGTTGCGGCCGGTGAGCGTGACCTCGGCGTCGAGGGCGATCAGGCTCGCGCCGGGGTCGGTCAGCGGGTCGCCGCCGGCAAGATTGCCGCCGATGGTTCCCATGTTGCGGATGCGCGGCTGCGCCACTTTGCGGAAAGTTTCGTGGAGCAGAGGATAGCGGTGTTTCACGACCGGCGACAACTCGATGTCGCGATGGCGGGCGCCGGCGCCGATCCTCAACCCGTCTTTCGCGTCGAAGCGGCAGTAGTCGAAGTTCGGCAGCCTGGCGAGGCTGATGACCACCGCGGGGCTTAAGAGCTTCATGCGCATCCAGATCACCAGCGCCGTGCCGCCGGCAATGACGCGAGCGTTGTCGCCGTGCTTTTCTACAAGCGACAACACTTCGTCCAGACTTGCAGGCTCGACGTAGTCGAATTTAACCATCTTCCAATTTTCGATTTTAGATTGCCGATTTTCGATTGAATCTAAAATCCAAAATCTAAAATCTAAAATGGCGGGCGCTCAGCCCTTTTCCTTGAGCGCCCGCAGGACTTTCTCCGGCGTGATCGGCAGCGTCTTGATCCGCACGCCGACGGCGTCGAAGATCGCGTTGCTGATGACCGCCGCCGTCGGGTCCATGCCGAGCTCTCCAAGTCCCTTGGCGCCGAACGGGCCGGTCGGCTCGTACGACTGCGCGAATGCGTGCTCCAGCTTCGGCATGTCGCGCATCGAAGGAATCCGATAGTCGGAGAAGTTTGGATTGACCGGGCGCCCGTCGTCCATTTTTAACCCCTCGATCAGCGCATAGCCCAAGCCCTGAGCGACGGAGCCTTCGACCTGGCCTTCCGCGCCGATGGGATTGATCACCGTGCCGCAATCCGACGCGGCCACATATTTCAGCACCGTGACCTGGCCGGTCTCTCGATCGACGTGGACCTGGGCGGCCTGGCAACCGAAGTTGTAGGCGCCGGACTCGTTGCCGTAGCGCGCCGGATCCTGCAACACGGAATCGGCGTCGAAGCTGCCGGAGGCGACGACCGGCGAGCCGTTGCGCCGGAACAGACGGGCGCGGGCGACATCGCCCACCGCGACCGACTTTTGCTCGGCGCCTTTGACGAAGATGCGGCCGCCTTTGGAGACGAGGTCGTCCGGATTCGCTTCGAGCATCTGCGAAGCGGTTTCAAAGAGTTGTTGCTTCGCTTTTTGCGCCGCGTCTCTTACCGCGTTGCCGGCGACGTAGGTCAGGCGGCTGCCGAAAGCGCCGAGACAGAAGGTCGTGAGATCCGTGTCGGCCTGGGAGAATTCGACGTCTTCAAGGGGAATACCCAGCTCTTCGGCCGCGATCTGGCAGAGCGCGGTGCCGGCTCCCTGGCCGCACTCGCCTTCGCCGCTAATGATCAGCGCCTTGCCGTCTTCGTTGACTTTGATGGTCGCCGAGCCGCCGTCGTAGTCTCCGAAGTGGCGCTTGCCGCTCACGTGGACCGTGCAGGCGAGCCCCAAGCCGGTATCGGGTTTTTTCTGCGTCCGCTTCCTCTTCCAATCCATCATCTTGTCCACCATGTCGATGCACTGCTTCAGCTCGCAGCTTTTGACATGGTTGCCATGGGGCGAGATATAGCCCGCCTCGGCGGCGTTCATGCGCGCGATCTCCAGCGGATCGATATTCAACTGATGCGCCGCCTGGTCGATCGCCTGCTCCACTGCCCATTCGGCCGATGGATTGCCGAAACCGCGGAACGCGCCGGTCGGAATCTTGTTGGTGTACACCAGATAGGCCTCGGTTTTTACGTCGGCGTATTTATAACAGGTGTCGTGGCGCAGCGCGGCGACGCTGGTGATGGCGGGCGCCTTGCCGCAGTAGGCGCCGTTGTCGGCGACCACGCGGATCTGCTTCGCCCGGATCATGCCGTTTTTCTTAAAGCCCATCTTCACTCGGATCTTCATGTTGACCCTGGGCCGGCAGCCGGCGAGGAACTCCTCTTCGCGCGTGTTGATGATCTTGACGGGCTTGCGGGCTTTCTTCGCCAGGATCGCCGCGACGACGGCGTTGTTGTCGTCGCACGATTTACCGCCGAAGCCGCCGCCGACCGCGGGCTGGATGATCCGCACGTCCGTCTCGCGCACCCCCAACGCGGCGGCGATGCGATAGCGCGCGTTGAACAGCGTCTGCGTGTTCATGTGAATCGTGTACTTGCCGCTCGCGGCGTACTCGGCGACGCTGCCGATGGTTTCGATGGCGCAATGCCACTGCGGCGTGCTCTCGAAGGTGTCTTCCACGACGATGTCGGATTCCTTGAAGGCCTGCTCAACATCGCCGCGCTCGATGTCGATGGTGAGCGCGATGTTGCGCGGCTTATCGTCGTGCAGCAGCGGCGCGCCTTCTTTCATCGCCTCCTCCGCGTCGAAGACGGCGGGCAACTCCTCCCACTCAACTTCGATCAGATCCAGCGCCTCTTCGGCGATGTCGGGGTCGATCGCCGCCACGGCGGCGACCTCTTCGCCCACGTAGCGCGCCTTGCCGACGGACAGGGGATACTGGTCGGGAAAAAAAGCCCCCCAGCCGCGCTTGATCGTATCCTCAGCGGTGACGACCGCCCGTACTCCGCGAAGCTTTTCCGCCTTGCTCGTGTCGAGTCTGAGAATTTTTGCGTGAGGGTACGGGCTGCGCAGGATTCGGCCGCAGAGCGTTCCGGGCAACTGAATGTCCGCGACGTAACGGGCCTCTCCCGTGACCTTCTCGTAGCCTTCGACGCGGTTGACTCTTTTGCCGACGACGGCGAACTCTTTTTCCGCTTTAGCCACTGTCGATCTCCAACCGGATCACTTTTTCTTGTCGTGCGTGCCTTCCGTCGTGTAGAGGCTCTGAATCCGAGCCTCATGGATTTGGGCCGCCGGTGTCTTCCCGGCTGTGACCCTCCCGTCGACTACGGCCATGATCGACTCAAGAATTTTATAATAGCCGGTGCAGCGGCAGAGATTTCCCGACATCCATTCTTTGACTTCATCCTCCGTGGGATTTGGATTCTCGTCGAGCAATGCCTTGGCCGCTATGATCTGGCCCGGCGTGCAGATGCCGCATTGAAAACCGCCGTATTCGATGAACGCTTGCTGCAAGGGATGGAGGCCGTCGTCGTCGGCCAGCCCTTCGATAGTCGTGATCGCTTTGTCCCGGCAGGCGATCGCCAGCGTGAGACAGGAGCTGACCAATCTGCCGCCGACGATCACGCTGCACGCGCCGCAGACGCCGATGCTGCATCCCTCTTTCGTGCCGATCAGGCCGAGATCGTCGCGCAAGGCGTGGAGCAATAGGCGATTCGGCTCAAGGTTGAGGTCGTAGCTTTCTCCGTTGACGTTGAGAACGATAGGCCGCTTCATCCTGTCACTACCCGAAAAACGATTCCTTGCGCCCCTCTAGGTGAAAGCCGTTGTCCGGTCGAAGAGCCCGCGCATCCGATACCGGCGGTAGGAATAAGCAGCTACCCAATGCGCGGGCTCGGAGAGCGGATGGCGGCTTTCACCCCACCCTCATTCCGCTCTGCCCGCGTGCGTTTTTCCCCACTTCGCCCGCATCGATCCCAAAGTCTCGCCTTCGTCCACCGGGACTCTGGTGCCGCGGAGTTTTTCGCCGACCTTGTCATAATCGCCCGCCGCGGCCATGCGCGCCTCTTCGTTGAGTTCTTCGGGCCACAACCCCAACAGATATCCGTGCCACGGCTCCTGGGGATCCAGCTTGGGAAGCCCGAGTTCCTCCCATATCTTTCTCGCGCGCTCCATATACTCCCGCTTCGGCAGCGACAGGGGAGGGAAGTCCGCCTTGCGCGTGGCGTCGATCAGCAGCGAAGACTCGGAATTATCGTAACGGCTCGAAGGGTGGGTGGCGAGCATGCCGATCGGCGTCGCGCCGAAGGGCCGGTTGCCGACGACTTTGATATCCTTATGCGGCTGCGAGCGGTGGGTGATCGCCCAGGTGACCGCGACCGGATCGTGCGGATTGATATCTTCGTCGACCGCGATCACCAGCTTGCCCACGCGGTCGCCGTACGCAAGCAGCGCATCCATCGCTCCCCAGGGCTCCTGATCGTTTTTCTTCTTCATCCTGAGGACGACGTAGGGACGGAGATTCACCAGCGGCTCCATCAACGAGACTTCCAAAACGCTGTCGAAGCCTTTCTGCTTCAAAGAGCGGTGGATCAGCGTCGCCATGCCCATAGCTTTAATTTTGGAGCTTTCGCTCGGCGTCACCTGGCTGATGATCGACACCCAGGTCGGGTTTTTTCGGTGCATGACGCCGGTCAGCTCGAAGACCGTGCTCAACGTCCTGGGATCGACGTAGCCCATCGACTCGCCGAACGGCCCTTCCTCTTCGAGATAGTTCGTCGGGATGATTCCCTCGAAGACGATCTCGGCCGTCGCCGGAACTTCGAGATCGACCGTGCGGCATTTGACGAGCTTGATCGGCTCTCCGACGAGACCGCCGGCCAGGGCCAGCTCGTCCATCGCCGGCGGGACCTTCTGCGTCGCCGCGTAAGAAACCGCGGGAACGGTTCCCACGGCGACGGCGACTTCGAGTGGAATGCCTCTCTTGCGGCAGTTCTCCCAATGGCGCGAGAGGTCCTGCGGCGTGCCGGACATGAGGCCGCTTAGGCCCGGCGCTTTGATGAGGCCGCGGTAGTTGCCGACGTTGCGCTTGCCGGTCTCGGGGTCCTTGGTGATCCAGTGGCCCGCCGTGATGTACGGGCCGTTATCGAAACCGGGCGTCGAAATCGGAATCGGGAATTCATAGAAACCGCCGTGGCTCAAAAGCTCTTTGCCGGTGTGAATCTCTTCCATCACCGGGCCGTCGCCGACGATCTCCGGCTCGATCGTATGGTCCATGGCGTAGATCCAGCGGTCCGCGACCTCATCGGCGCTGCATTTGAGACCCAGGCAGTAGATTGCCGCCGAAGCCGCCAGGCCGCCGACCAGGACGGAGCCGGTGTAGCGGCGATTTTTCGCGTCGGTGACGTTCTCAAAGAGAAACGCCTTCCGCTGCTCTTCCTTGAGGCCGCGAAACTGCCATCGGACGAGCGGGTGGAGTTCGGTGTCTTTGTCGATCGCGCGGCGCACGCGAACGAGCTTGCCGTCCGCTTCGAGCGCGGCGATCAGTTCGCGCAGATCGTTGTAAGGTTTCGCGAAATTCACGGCTGATTTCTCTCCTATGCTTTTTCGCTCCGTTGCGCAAGTAGCGCGCCGCGCGCGGATTTTTCTTGCAAATCCGCCGCCATTCCGTAAGATGTAAATGGATCATTGTAAACCCCGCCTCTTGAGGCGGGCACAAAACCGATGGGGTTTCCAAAGGGGAGAAGCGGCAGCTCTCCCCTTTGGTCGAACACG
>MGSS01000044.1:30996-55928 GCA_001798595.1 Deltaproteobacteria bacterium RIFCSPLOWO2_12_FULL_60_19
TCGAACACGGGGATTCAAACCCCGTGTTCGATCTAAGTTGACTCTCTCGTGGGCTTGCAAATCTATAATACCTTGTCCGGCGCCAAGGAGCTTTTCGTCCCGCTGAAAGAGGGCGAGGTGCGGATGTACGTCTGCGGCGTGACGGTCTACGATTCCTGCCACATCGGCCACGCGCGCTCGCTCCTCACCTTCGACGTGATCCACCGCTATCTCAAATTCCTCGGCTACCGAGTCCTGTTCGTCCGCAACTTCACCGACATCGACGACAAGATCATCAACCGGGCAAAGGAGGAAGGGACGAGCGCCAAGGCGGTCGCCGAGAAGTATATCGAGGAGTTCAAGCGCGACGAGAACGCTCTCGGCCTGCTCCCGCCGACCGAGGAGCCCAAGGCGACGGAACACCTGCCGGAGATTATCGAGCTGATCCGCCGTCTGGAAGAGAAGGGGGCGGCTTACCGCGTGAACGGCGACTTGTTCTTCGCCGTGGATCGCTTCGGTGGCTACGGCAAGCTGTCGCGCAAAAAACTGGAAGAGCTGCAAGCGGGAGCGCGGGTCGAAGTGGACGAGCGAAAAAAATCGCCGATGGATTTTGCGCTGTGGAAATCGAGCAAGGCGGGCGAGCCTTCCTGGGACAGCCCGTGGGGGCCGGGGCGGCCGGGCTGGCATATCGAATGCTCCGCCATGAGCACGAAATATCTGGCGCAGCCGTTCGATCTCCACGGCGGCGGCAGAGATCTGATCTTTCCGCACCACGAGAACGAGATCGCGCAATCCGAGGCGGCGTTCGGCCTGCCGCTCGCGCGCGCGTGGATTCATAACGGGTTTCTCAACATCAACCAGGAGAAGATGTCGAAATCGCTGGGAAATTTCTTCACCATTCAGGACATCCTGGGCCGGCACGAAGCGGCTGCGCTGCGCCACTATTTTCTCTCCAGCCACTACCGGAGCCCGGTCGATTTTTCCGACCAGGCTCTCGACGAGGCGGAAAAAGGGGTCGAGCGGATCTACGAAACCGTCGACCGGTTCAAGCATATGCAGCCGGGCAGTCTCGATGCCGGGCAGGCCGATGCCGCATTGCTCGACGAATTTCGCGACGAAATGGACGACGACTTCAATACGCCGAGGGCGCTGGCGCTGATTTTCGAAGAAGTTCGGTCTTTGAATCGCACCATGGACGAACGCAAAGCCTCGAGCGTCGCCGCGCGCGCGCGCGCCGTCGCCCGATGCGCGGAGGCGCTGGGATTGCTCCAGGAGCCGCCGGAGGACTTTCTCGCGAGAAAGAAACGGCGTTGGACGGAACAGCAAGGGCTTTCATCGGATTCGATTGAAGCGATGATCCGACAGAGAGATCAAGCACGCCGGCAAAAACACTGGAGCGAAGCGGACCGGATTCGCGCCGAGCTGCAGGAGAAGGGGATAACCTTGGAAGACACGCCAGGAGGGACCCTATGGAAAGTAAAATGAGCGCAGTGCGGAGACTCCCGCATGCCGCCTTGGGGCTGGCCCTGATGGGTTTGACTGTTATGCCGGATTCGGTTTGGGCGCAGGAAAAGACCGCCAAAGGGGAACAGGCCGAACCGCCGCATCTCGAGTTGCGCCGCACGGCGAGGTCGCGGGAATACCAGGGGAGAACGGTCGACGGAGAAGATCGCGTGATCCGCCGGGGCGACTCGCTGTGGCGAATTTTGATTCAGGAGCGAGGTCTGCCGCAAAAAAGCTTCGGTCGATATATCATCCTGATCGGGTCGCTCAACCCGGCGCTGAAAAATCCGGACATGCTCCCGGTGGGCGGCACGCTCTTCATCCCGCTGGAGCCGGACGAGCTTTTGGGAGTCAAGCCCGCCGTGAAGAAGGGCGCCCCCGCCGCTCCGAAGGGGAGGCCGGTCGCGATCGTCGGTCTGGACTACGGGCAGAAAATTTCCGCACAGGAGAATCTCGATCTCCTGGCGTCGGTCATGGAGGCGTTGGGACAGGAGACGAACCGGGAGGGCGAGGAGGCGGTGGCGCTCAGCGATGGAACGATGCATCTCGACCGCGCGGCCTATCCGGTGATTCAGAATTCCAGGAAGGGGCAGAAAATTATCCTGGACTTGCAGAGCAAAATATCTCAGTCTCTACGGTCCAAGCTGGAAACGGGAAAATCCGGGATTCCTGTCGTTTCGTTGAAGAAGGGCGTCTCGCTCCACGAGACCGTAAGCAATGTGCTGTCACGACTGGGCTATCAGTCGTTGCCGTCGAACCAGCCCGTGGTGGTGCAGGACAAGGGAGTCGCCGTTCAGGTCAAGGGAGAATGGATGGCGATGCCGCAGGACGAGGGCGGGGTGGCGCCGCAGGTTTTGATCATTAGCTTGACCGATGCTTCCGGTCAGGCGCCGGAATATCTGAGGGGCTATCTGGCGCTCAAAGGGATGACCTTGACGGAGATCGAGCTTCCGTCTTCCCGCAGCCCGGCCGGTTCTTCCGCTGCAAGCAGCGGCGATGGGACGGCGCAAGCGCGGATTGAAAGTTGGCCGGCCGACAAAGCGGCGCTGATCGACGCGTTTCTCAACGACTATGGGATTTCTTTTTCGAGCGCCAACTGGCTCTCGGTTACGCTGCGTGACGGGATCCGAATGGAGGCGAAGGCCGACAGGCTGTTCGAATACGGCGGCAAGAGAGTCGCGCTCTCTTTTCGTCCGGTCGGCGGCGACGTTAAAAAAGCCCTGCAGCAGAGCCAGGGAGTGAGGGTTGTCGAGATGGACCCGGCGACCCAGCCGTCGCGCGAAGTGATCGCGCGGTTATTAACCGCCGTCGGAGAACCGGCGACCTATCGGGAGCAGCGCTTCCAGGCGAACGATCGGGGGCCCAAGGACAAATTGACCCTGGCGGTTTCCGGTTACTACCTGCCGCAGCGCTCCCTGCTCCTCACCGACCGGGAGATTCCCAAGGAGCTGGAGCGTTTTTTTTCCGACAAGGGGATGCGCGTCGTTCGTTTCCGGTAGGGGACTGTGGCAAAATAACTTCGATAGTGAGCGCCCGTAGCTCAACTGGACAGAGCATCAGACTTCGGATCTGAGGGTTGGGGGTTCAAATCCCTCCGGGCGCGCCAAGTATTTCAAGAAGTTACGCGCCGTAAGTCCGACCTTCTCTCCAATTGTTTCCACTTTTGTTTCCACATTCCGCTGAACCTTGCAAATACAGGAGCCAGAGTCCATAATTGCAAGGATGATACGGAGGCAGCTTCTTGACTCCTTGCTTCAAGCTTTGCGTGAGGCGCCGGCGGTGTGCTTGCTGGGTCCTCGGCAGGCTGGAAAGACCACGTTGGCGCTTGAGGTCGCCAGACAGCGGGACGCGTTGTACCTCGACTTGGAATCGGAACAGGACCGCGCCAAGCTGGCCGAGCCGGAGGCCTACCTGCAGCGGCACCTGGAAAAGCTTGTTGTCCTCGATGAGGTCCACCGCGTTCCCAATCTTTTTCCGGTCTTGCGCGGCCTCATCGACCGCGCGCGCCGCAGTGGACGCGCTCGCGGTCGCTACCTTCTGTTGGGTTCGGCTGCCTTGGGCCTGCTCAAGCAATCGGGCGAATCCCTCGCGGGCCGGATCCGCTTTCTCGAACTCACGCCATTTACCGCGGCGGAACCCACGGGACAGGATGCAGACACACTGTGGTCGCGGGGCGGGTTTCCGGAGAGCCTGCTTGCCGAGAGCGACGAGCACAGCCTGCGCTGGCGGCGCGATTTCATCCGCACCTATCTCGAGCGGGACATCCCACAGCTCGGGCCGCGTATCGCGGCGGAAACCTTGCGCCGGTTTTGGACTATGCTTGCCCACCGGCAGGGGGCGCCGCTCAACGTGGCGGAGTTGGCACGCAATATCGGGGTGGACGCCAAAACCGCGGGTCGGTATGTGGATCTGCTGGTGGATCTGCTGCTTGCCCGACGGCTTCCTTGCTGGCGTGCCAACGTGGGCAAACGCCTCATCAAGGCGCCCCGCCTTTTCTTGCGCGACAGCGGCCTGGTTCACGCCCTTCTGAGCATCGCCGACCCCGAGGAGTTACTCGCCCACCCGGTGTTGGGGGGCAGTTGGGAAGGGTTCGTGATCGAAAACCTGCTCGCCGGCGCGCCGGAGGGAACCGAAGCCTACTACTACCGCACGAGCGGCGGCGCGGAAATCGATCTGCTGCTCCACCTTCCCGGTCGGCAACGGTGGGCGGTCGAGATCAAGCGCGGCATGGCGCCGAAGGCCGCTCGCGGGTTTCACGCTGCCTGCGCGGATTTGCGGCCGAACCGGCGCTACGTGGTGTATCCCGGCCCGGAGCGATTCCCGCTCGGGCAAGACATCGAGGCGGTTGCTCTGACCGAGTTGGTCGCTGAACTTCGGCAGAGGACAAAGTCATCGCGATCATTGAGAGTCGGGGGCTAACTTCGGATCTGAGGGTTGGGGGTTCAAATCCCTCCGGGCAGCCGGTAGGGTATTGACTCAGGTCGCGGGAGGAGTAGACTTTAGTCAGTCATTAATTTTCGTTCAGCTAAAGGAGGTAGCGTCATGAAAAGAAGGAGTGTTTTAACTTTTGGCCTTGGCGTGGGGCTGATCCTGTTGTCAGCGGTGGCCAGTGCGCCTCCAGCTGCCAATGCGGCGCCAGCCGCCGGCGGCCAGCGGTCCGATTTCGCGCTGTTCGACGGGACACAGACTGACACCGGAGCGGCATGCGGGGCGAAACTCGGATCGTCCAACAACGTCGTGCCGTTCACCTACCATATCGCGGTCTCCAACTGGAGCGCCGCAACGAGAGTTCTCAGGGTTGTTTACGCCGATGGGGACATCGTGCGGTACCAGATACCGCCCAACGGCTCGTTCAGCCTGACACAGGCGGCCGGCGGAACGGCGGGCGTCGACGACCTGATTAGGATCTTCGACGAAGGGCCGGCTCCGTTGGGACTCGCCGGCTCCATGAGCATCCTCACGGTGGCAGCGGCAAAACCGCATCCTAGTCTGGGAGCGAATTTCTGCGTTACCTTAACTACGCCTGCTCCGTAGCTCTTTTGTGGTGAGCCGTCTCGGCTAATACGAACGAGGGGGCCCGGGTTGGCCCCCTCGTTAATTCCTTCTTAGCCGGATCACTGTGGCTTGGTATCCTGCCCCGACCCGTGGCGGTCGCGCAGGGCTTTCTTGAATATCTTTCCCGACCCGGTGCGCGGCAGCGCGTCAATGAACTCGACCGAGCGGGGGCACTTGTAGCTGGCGAGTCTGCTCCGGCAGTGGTCGGCGATCTCGGCCTCCGTCGCCTGCGCGCCGGATTTCAACACCACGACCGCGCTCACTGCTTCTCCCCAGCGCTCGTCGGGGAGGCCGATGACGGCGGCCTCGAGCACCGCCGGGTGCTCGTAGAGCGCGTTCTCGACCTCGGTGGTGAAGACCAGCTCCCCGCCGGTCAGGATCGCGTCTTTTTTTCGATCGACGATGTTCAGGTAGCGTTCGGCATCGATCGTCGCCAGGTCGCCGGTATGAAACCAGCCGTCGCGGAATGCCTCCGCCGTCGCTTCGGGCAGCTTCCAATAGCCCGGAGTGATCCGGTCGCCCTGCGCGATAATCTCGCCGACGGTTTGACCGTCCGGCGGCACCTCCCTCCCTTGCTCGTCGATTACGCGAAGCTTGACGCCGAGCGCTGCGCGTCCGGTTTTCGCGCGATAGTCCATTTGCCGCTCCGGCGGCAGTCGGCGCAGGTGCTCCTTTAGCAGCGAGAAGGTGAGATAGGGGCTGGTTTCCGTGAGACCGTAGGTCTGCACGTACTCGCAGCGGAAAGTCTCGATCAGCCGCCGGACGAGACCCGGCGCAATCGGCGCGCCGCCGCTCATGAGCAGGCGCAGCGACTTGTAACCGTAGGCCGTTATGTCCGGAGCGTTCATCAGATCGTTCAGCATCGTCGGGATCAGGTTGGTCACCGTCACGCCTTCTTCATCAAGCGTGCGCAATACATGCGGCGGATCGAAGCGGCCGACCATCACGTGCCGCGCTCCCACCCAGGTCATCGCCCAGGTCGCCCAGGCGTCGGCCAGATGAAACATCGGCGCGACATGCGCCCACACGTCGGTATCGGAGAGCGTCAACTCGGCAATCGTCGATAGCGCGTGGCTGTAAATATTGCGGTGAGTGAGCACGACGCCTTTCTGATGGCCGGTCGTGCCGCTGGTGTAGTAGATATTGACGGGATCGTTTTCCCGGACCGCTGGATCGAGAGTCGAGGCTGGGTTGACGGACGCAAGCGCGGCTTCATAGCCATCGGTAATTTCGTCGGCGTCGTCATCCGCCGGGCGGCTCCAGATTATTTCGCAGCGGCTCCGGGCCTGGCCGATCGCGTCGGCGGCGAGAGTCGCCCATGCGGTATCGGCGATCAGCACGCGGCAGTCGGTGTCCTCGAGGATGTAAGCGAGATCGCGCGGCGTGAGACGATAGTTGAGAGGAACGAGCACGGCGGCCGCGTGGACGGCGGCGAAATAGGCTTCGAGCGCGCGGTGACAATTGCGATGGAGCAGGGCGACGCGCTCGCCCGGCCTGACGCCGCGCGCGCCGAGCGCCGCGACGAGCCGGCCGACGCGCCCGGCGACCTCGCGATAGCTGAGTTTTGTCGAACCGCAGACGAGGGCGATCTTCTCGGGATAGGCGGCTGCGGCCCGCGGAAGTATTTCAGTCAAGAGCATAACGGAAGTTTTCTGTCTCTCCTCCGCGACAATGTCAAGTTCTCGGAAAGAGGGGTCGTCTCTCCTTCCAGGCGCGCCGGATATTTGCTACGTTCGAAGCTGATGTGCGGACGTTACACGCAGACCCAAGCCGGACCGATTTTACTCTCCCGCTTCCGGCTCGAAGATACGGCGCTCGATCTGACTCCCAGGTACAACATCGCTCCGGGACAAGAGGCGCCGGTCGTCATTCATGAGGCGACAAAAACGCCGGCGATGATGCGCTGGGGGCTGGTGCCGTCCTGGGCGAAAGATCCGGCGATCGGCAACAAGATGATCAACGCGAGAGCGGAGACGATCGCGGAAAAGCCGAGCTTCAAGCGGCTGATCGAGCGGCGGAGGTGTCTGGTTCTAGCCGACGGTTTCTACGAGTGGCGCAAGGAAGAGCGGGGCAAAGTACCGATGCGATTCGTGCTCAAGAACAGAGATCCGTTTGCCTTCGCGGGCCTTTGGGACAGATGGCGAACTCCCGACGGCGCGGAGCTGCGCACGTTTACCATCATCACGACCACAGCCAACGAGTTGATGCGCCCGGTCCACGATCGGATGCCGGTGATATTAGCGCCGGACGCTGAAGAGCCCTGGCTCGACGCGGGCTCGGTCAATCCCGCCGCGATTCTCTCTTCGCTGAAGCCCTATCCGTCCGAGTCGATGGAAGCGTACGATGTGACGACGTTGGTGAACTCGCCGAAGAATGATCTTCCGGAGTGCATCGCTCCGCCAGGCTGGTGAAAAAGGCTCATCTGCCGTCAGCCCGCCAGGGAATCTCTCTCCGGGCCGATGCGATACGTCGGTGTTACGCTGCTCCGAAGAGCTGAGAGTATCTTTGAGGCACGCTTGATCCTTCTCGTCCCACGCATCGGCCCTCCGAGAGACCCCCAGGCGGGCGCGCAACATCGGGTAACAGCACGATTGTTTTGCTAAGATGCCTTGTCGGTCCTAGAACGGGAGGAGGATATCAAAGTGGCGGCGATAGCGGTTGTCGCGGGGCTGATCTATCAGGGTAAGCGACTGCTGGCCTGCCAGAGAAAAGCAGGAGGGCCGTTCGGCCTGAAGTGGGAATTTCCCGGGGGCAAGGTTGAAGCGGGCGAGAAAAGTTTCCCGGCCCTCTGCCGCGAGCTGAGAGAAGAATTGGGAATTGAAGTGGAGTCGGCGAGAGAAGTGTTCCGTAACACTCATCGTTACGGCGCTCCCCCGGTCGAGATCGAACTAACGTTTTTTTTGGTGGAGAGTTACCGAGGGGCGGTGACCAATCGAGTTTTCGGCCAAGTCCGCTGGACTGAGTCCGAAGAGCTGGCAACGTTGGATTTTCTCGACGGCGACTTGCCGCTTATCGACCGGTTGGTGAACGACGGGTTGGGTTAAATCGGCCCACGTCGCGTCCGGCGAATTTGACGGAGGCGCTGAAAGCGCGTATCTTATAACCTTAACATGCGCGTGACAGTAAATCGTTGCGGCATCAAGACCGCTTTCTGCGCCGGCTCGCTTCTTTTGCTCTTCCTCGGCGAGGCTGACGCCAATATCTACCAATGCCTCGATAGCCAGGGCAGCGTGCTGTTTACCGATTCGCCGACGCAGGCCGGTTGTAAGCTGCTGATCGGTCGGCGGCCGACTATGACGACGCAGTCCGGCGGATCGCCGACTCGATACGACGAAATTATCCTGTCGGCGGCGGAACGGCACGGGGTCGACCCGGCGTTGGTGCGGGCGGTGGTCAAGGCGGAGTCGGATTTTAATGAAACGGCGCGGTCGCGCAAAGGCGCGCAAGGGCTCATGCAGCTGATGCCGGAGACTGCCCGACTACACAACGTCGCCAACGTTTACGACCCGGGGGAAAATATCGAGGGAGGGGTCCAGCATCTGAGGCTCTTGCTCGATCGCTACCGCGGCGACCTGCGGTTGGCGCTGGCGGCTTACAATGCCGGCATCCAGGCTGTCGAGAAGCACGGCGGCATTCCCCCTTTCGCGGAAACCAAAGAGTATGTCCGCCGGGTGCTGACCTTTCATGATCGCTATCGCAAGAACGGACAGATCTCGATCACCGAGCAGGTTAGCCAGTAGGTTGAAACGGCCTAAGCGGTGTGGACCCTCCCCAATCTTCTGAGCCTCTTTCGGATCGCGATCATTCCGCTCCTGGTTTATCTGCTGACCTTTACCGACCCGGTTTCCGCCCTTTGGGCCGCCTTTTTGTTTCTTCTCGCCTCGCTCACCGACTTTTTCGACGGCTATCTCGCGCGGCGGAACCAGTCGGTCTCAAACCTGGGCAAGATCCTCGATCCGTTGGCCGATAAGCTGATGATCCTCTCCGCGCTCGTCATGCTTGCGGCGATGGATCGCATGGATGAACCCGAAGTCCCGGCCTGGCTGGTGGCGGCGGTTGTGGCGCGGGAGACGGCAGTGACGATCCTGCGGGGCATCGCGCTCACCGAGGGCATCGTCATGGAGGCCGAAGAGCTTGGAAAGTACAAGTTCGTCCTGCAGAGTTTCGCCGTCTTCGGTCTTCTCGTTCACTACCCTCACCTCGGCATCGACTTCTACGCGATCGGGATGTATTTTCTGGTAGTCTCCGCAGTCATCGCGATTTGGTCCGGCGTCAACTATCACCTGCGTTTTTTCCAACTCTGGCGCCAGAAGGGCCCCGCAGCCAGGTTGTCGAGAAATTGACAAAATGACGAGGCTGGGATAAAAAAGAGTTGATGCGGGTGTAGCTCAGTTGGTAGAGCGTATGCTTGCCAAGCATAAGGTCGTCGGTTCGAAACCGATCACCCGCTCCAGTTTAAAGCCCCTGCCTTAGGCAGGGGCTTTTCATTTTCGGCTTCGTACGGCCGGTAACATGGCCGCTAAGCAGCGAAAATAAATCCCATCCGCCAAGCCTGCGCAGTCGCCGACGGCGCGGCGTGAGTGGCCGGGGCTCAACCAATGGTTGGGCCCCGGTCTGATCGCTCTGGTCTTCCTTGCACTGGCGGCCTGGAGCTGGCGGAAATGGCCAGATCTCCTGGTCGATTTCGGCCGGCAGCTTTACGTCCGTTAGTGATAAGAATTTCCTTTGAGGGGCCAGCCACTGAGAACTCACAATTGCCCAGAGCGACTTCCGCGGACCCGCTTTGGACGTAGAGTCCCGTGGGGACCACGTCCCTGTACGGGAGAACCCAAAGAGCCTGGCAGAAAGGGCCTGAGCGTCACTGCCCGCCCAATTTGTCGTGGGGAGGATCCGATATGGCGGTTCTATGTCAACCTCGCTCGCCAGCCAATGGGGGAAAGCTGAAGGCTCAAACGAGTTGGGAGTACGAAGGGTCGAAAGTGATTTCTGGTCGCCGAAGGATTTTTTTGACGACTTTCGGAAGGATGGACGCCCAGCCTTAGTCGATGTGGTGTGCGAGATGCGTCCCTAAAGGATTCATGCTAAGGAATCAAATAGGAAACAAATCTTCGACCCTGATACCGTAACGAGGGGATCAGCCCATCGATTTCACCCTAGTATAACTCAGCAGAGGTCTTATGCGAGCCACTGATGTTCATGTTCATCCGCCGACCAGAGGTCTGGACGGCGACGCCTATCGTTATTTCAAGCGAGACCCGAACGCTTTGCCAAAGACCGATGAAGACTTCGCCTCGCTCTACGCCGGCCAAGACGTCAAGGCTTTACTGATCGGCTGGCACCCGTCGACTGTTCATGAGGGAGCTCGCAACAGCAACGATTATGTGCTTGGTTTAGCGGAGAGGCATCCGCAGGCCTTCGCAGGCGTTCTCGCTTCGTTGGACATGGGCGAAGTAAATGCGCATCAGCGGATTGCCGAGGCCAAAAAACTAGCCGAAAATCCACTGGTGAAGGGCTTCAAGTTTCATCCGCCCGACCAAGGGTTCTATCCCGCCGATCGAAAACATTACGAGCTTTGGGAGCAGTTAGAGGCGTCGGGGAAACCCGTCATGTTCCATACCGGTTTTACCGTCCTGGGTGCGGACAGCGACGGAGGTAAAGGCATTGCGCTGGACCAAGGCCGCCCCATTCATCTCGATACACTGGCCCGTGATTTTCCGCGCATGAAGATTGTCGCCGCCCATCCCGGCTGGCCTTGGGTAGAGGAACTCCTTGGCGTGGCCACTCACAAGAAGAATATTTTTGTCGACACCTCCGGCTATCTGGCGGAACAGCTGCCGGAGCTTTTCCAAAGAGCGATTCGCGGCCGACTCCAGGACAGGGCGCTGTTTGGCACTGACTTTCCGTACGTCGACATTGAGAAGGCACTGGTCAGCTTTGAAAAGCTCGATCTCAAAGATAACGTCAAAGAAAAAATCCTGCTCGCCAATGCTCGGGCCGTATTTCACCTGGAGTAACGAGGATATCGCTCAATGAAACCATTCACTTGCCTTCTCCTGATCGTTTCACTCTTTGTCTTTTTCACGGCGCAATCGGGAGATTGTGCCGAGTCGACGCGCATACGAACCGGCTACCCGTCGCCGAGCGCCAGTTTCTCGCCGTTGTTTGTCGCCCAGGACGCCGGACTTTTCGCAAAACATGGCCTCGCCAGCGAGCTTCTGTACTTGCAAGGAGTTCAGATCACGCAGGTGCACGTAGCTGGACAGGTGGATTTCACGATCACGGGCTCGCCCCTGCCGCTGCAAGCAGCCGTGGAGGGCGCAGATCTCATGCTGATAGCAAGCTCCATCGACCGGTTCATTTACAAACTGATCGTCGATCCGAGTATATCGGCGCCTGCCCAGTTGCAAGGGAAGACGATAGGCATCACTCGTTTCGGCTCTCTCCCGGACGTTGCCATCCGGCTGCTCTTGAACAAATGGGGTATGAACCCCGACAAGGACGTCAAGCTCATTCAGATCGGCAGGATGACCGACATGGTGGTGGCGTTGTCAGGGAAAAGAATTGATGCCGGGGTGATTTCAGATCCGACTTCGTTTCAGGCGGAAAAATTGGGCATGAAAAGGCTCCTTGACATGGCTGACACGGATTTCGAGTTTGCCAATGTGGCGGTTATTGTTAGCCGAGCCTATGCAAAATCGCACAGGGAATTAACGTTGAGGTTTCTGAAAGCCTACCTAGAGGGAACCAAACGATTCTTGACCGACCGAACCGTGGGCATTCAAGCGCTGCGCAAGTATACGGGAATTTCGGATCAGGAAATACTTGCCAAAACTTACGATCTCTTCGCTGCCAAGTATATCAAAAAAAGCCCCACCCTCTCGATCAAAGCTGTCGACCAAGCGCTGAGGATGATCGCGGATCGAAACCCGAAGGCGAAGAACCGCAAAGCCGAAGAATTCGTCGACATGAGCTTCATGAATGAATTGGAGACGAGCGGTTTTATCAAGTCCGTCTGGCCGTAAGCAGGGCGAAAAGGATCTTAGATCGGCAAGGGACCGCTTCAGAAAGCAGGCATGATTGCGTTTCTATCGAGGAAAGAAAGCCGCTAGCTAGGTTCAGGAGGAGGTGACACATGAAAAAATGGCACATGTCTTGTCTGGTTCTTAGCCTCGCGATGATCCCGCTCCGCACCCCCGAGGCCACCGGCGCAAGCGCCACTGCGATCCGGATAGGTTACCCATCGCCTAGCGCCAGTTTCTTTCCGCTCTTTGCCACAAGAGAAGCCGGATTGTTTCAAAAATACGGTTTTGAACCGGAGATGATCTACATTCAGGGTGTCCAGATGATTCAGGTCCACGTAGCGGGGCAGCTGGATTTCTCGAGCATATCGTCGGTGGTTTATCTCCAGGCCGCCGTGGAAGGGGCGGACCTTATTCAGATTGCCAGCTCGATCGATAATCAACTGATGAAGATCATGGTTGACCCAAGCATATCGAAGCCCTCGGACCTAAAAGGCAAGACTATCGCCGTCACCCGATTCGGCTCCCTCACGGACCTGCTGATCCGCCCCGCACTTAAGAACTGGGGACTGGATCCTCAAAAAGATGTTAAGCTCCTTCAGATCGGGCGAATGCCGGATATCGCGACGGCGATCGCGCTGAAGAAGGTCGATGCTGGCGTTATCTCGTTCCCAACCTCCGTCCACGCGGAAAAGATGGGGATCAAGACGTTGCTGGATTTCGCCGACTCAGGTTATGACATTCCCGCCACAACGGTGGTAGTGAGCCGCCGATACGGCAAGGCCAACAGAGACGGCGTGTTGAGATTTCTCAAGGCCTACATTGAAGGCACAAACCGTCTTTTTGCGGATCGGGAGCTTGGCATCAGGGCACTGAGGAGATATGGCGGCATCAGCGACCGGGAACTTCTCGCCCACACCTACGACCTTTTCACCTCACGCTACATTAAGAAGATTCCAAAGGTAAACCCGAAGGGAATTGTGAACTCGCTCGAGCTGATCGCCGAGAGCAATCCCAAAGCAAAGGGGCGCAAGCCCGAGGAATTCATGGACGCAAGCTTTATGGAGGAGCTGGAAAAAACAGGCTTCATCAAATAGCTTTGATCATAGCCTCAAAGCATTGCTGCTAAGGAGAGTTTTTTGACATGGCTGAGCTTTTAACAAGAGAGCGCACGGCGGCACAAGTTTACCTGGAAGTGGCGGCGGCGCACGGAGTCGAGTATGTTTTCGGCCTGCCGGGAACGAGCGGCCAGGAGTTCATCGGCACCATCGCAGATCAGGAGAGAATTCGTTTCATCCTTGCGCTTCATGAGACCTGCGTGGTTTCCATGGCGGACGGCTACGCGCGTGTTTCGGGCAAGCCGTCACTGGCTCAGGTAAGCACGCTCCCCGGCACGGCCAACGCCGTGGGGGCGCTTTATGACGCTTTCCGCGATCGTTCGCCGGTCGTCGTGACCTCGACGCATGTCGACACGAGGATTGCGGACCGCGATTCGCACACCGAGGGACGGGACCTGATAGAGATGACGAAGCAGTTCACGAAATGGAGCTGCGAAGTTCACCGAGCCGACCGTATTCCGGAAATTCTAAACCGGGCATTTAAAGTCGCCTCGACGCCACCCACGGGCCCGGTCTATCTGTCTCTACCAAGCAACCTCCTGGGCGAGTCCATTACTATCCAGAATCCCGACGCGAACCGCTCCCACATCGTTCCCCGGCTCGCGGGAGACCCGGATGCCTTGAAAGATGCGGCACGACTGCTCGCCGAGGCCAGAAGGCCTTTGATTATAGCCGGTAGCGGGATAGTCAAAGCCGGCGCGACCGAAGAACTCGTCAAGCTGGCCGAGATGGTGGCGGCGCCGGTTGTTATGGAACCCCGGTATTCTTTCCTCAGCTTTCCAACGACCCATCCTTACAGCTTCCAGATTCCGGAACGGCAAGTATCTTTCAATCTTCCCGTGTGGGGAGATCCCGATCTAATTTTTGCCGTAGGTTGCCGCCTGATCCGGGAGTACCGTTACCTCTCCGAGCCCGCCATTAAACCCGAGACTCGCTGTGTTCATATCGAGGAGGATCCTTGGGAAATCGGCAAGGTATTCCCCATCGATCTAGGCATCGTGGCGGACCCGAAGAGCGCGCTGCGCTCTCTCGTGGAAATCTTTCCGATGGTTGCGGAACCGGCCAATGGAACCCGGCGCGCGGAAAGAGTGGAATGCCTTGCGAAAGCCAAAGAAACGGCCAAAGTGGAGCTTGAAAAGAGAGTGCAAAACGGCTGGGACGCAACACCGATCAACGCCGCGCGCCTGGCTCGCACGATGGATAAACTCGTGGAGCGCGATGCTCTGATCGTCAATGAGAGCCCGACGAGCAAAGACATCATCATGTCGAATTTCCAGTTCGCCCCCGGCAGATCCTATTTTTCCAACTCGTCCGGCGGATACCTCGGCTGGGGTTTAGGGGCGGCGATCGGCGCTACACTGGCATCTCGCGGCCGCCGCGTCGTTGCCTGTCTCGGCGATGGCAGCAGCATGTTCGGCCTACAGGGATTGTGGACACTGGCCAAATATCGTGTCCCGCTGCTGGTGGTCGTGTTCAACAACCGCGCTTACATGGCCGTGAAGAACCAGTTTCGGGGCTCCGAGGATAGAATCCGAGTCGCCGCCGAGTTAGGCGCCGAATTGGTGGGTCCCGAACTCAACTTTGCGCGGCTGGCACAGAGCTTCGGCATTTTTGGGCAAAGGGTAGAACAGCCGGAGCAAATCGAAGCCGCGCTTAAACGTGCTTTGGAGCAGTCCGGTCCGGCGCTGGTGGATGTTGTCATTAGTCAAAACACGAGAAAAGACTAAGGGAGATTAATATGACGGAAGAAGCCCGAGAAGCTTTTGCGAAGGCGTCACTTGGCGCTGAGAACACGGCATACGATGTAATCGCCCGGCTGGATCCGGAGTACTTCGAGAAGCTCAAGGGACTCTATGTCGACGGCACCTTTGGCCGTGAAGGAGCCCTACCGCGACAGACGAAGGAGCTGATCATGATCGGGATTTGCTGTGCGTTGCTTCGCCCAAGGGGCATTCGGGTGCATACTGAGAGAGCCTTGGCTCTAGGGGCAAGTCCCAAGGAAGTACTCGAGGCGATGGAGGTGGCGGCGATTCCCGGCGGCATGCCGGGGTTGTGGGCCGGGGTTGAAACGCTTCAGGAAATCCTTAAAGCGAAAGGTCAGGAGTTTAAATGACCGCAAGAAAACCCGGAGCGCTCGATGGAATCCGCGTACTGGACCTGACTCGGGCACTCGCGGGCCCGTACTGCACCATGTTTCTCGGCGACATGGGCGCCGAGATAGCGAAAGTAGAGCAACCCGGCGTCGGTGACGACAGCCGTGGCTGGGGTCCTCCTTTTATCGGCCAAGAAAGCGCTTACTTTCTCGCCATTAACCGGAACAAGAAAAGTTTGGCGATAGACATCAAAAGCGACCAGGGGGCCGAACTGGTTCGTCGTCTTGCATGTAAGGCGGACGTGCTCATTGAGAACTTTCGGCCCGGGACCATGGATCGTTTGAGTTTGGGCGAAGCGGAACTAAGAACACTCAACCCACGCTTGATTTATGCTTCGTTGTCCGGTTTTGGCTCCGATGGGCCCATGAAGGATTGGCCCGGTTACGACCTTATCATCCAGGCCTGGGGTGGCTTCATGAGCATCACGGGCAGACCCGACGGCGAGCCCACCAAGGTCGCAGTGGCGATCATTGATATCGTCGCGGGTCTGATGCTGGGGAAAGCCATCACAGCAGCGCTTTTCGCTCGTGAACGCACCGGCGTCGGTCAAAGGATCGACAGCTCGCTGCTCGAGGCGGAAGTAGCCTGTCTCATTCCCTACGGGAGCGATTACCTGGCGAGCGGGAAAGTTCCCGGTAGAAACGGCAACGCCCACCCGAATATCGTCCCGTATCAAAGTTTCAACACGGCAGACGGTTATATGGTCGTTGGCGCGGCAAGCGAGGGAAACTGGCAGCGTCTGTGCAAAGCGACACAAAAATCGGAGTTAGCCGATGATCCTCGCTTCGCCAACAATGGACAGCGGGTCGCGCACAGGCAGGAGCTGATCGCTATTTTGACTGATGTATTTCTCCAGCGTGATACGGCTTCGTGGATAAGACTCCTGAGCGAGGCTGGTATTCCATGCGCTCCGGTGCAGACGATCGATCAAGTCTTCCGCGACCCGCAAGTCCTCCATCGAGACATGCTGCTCGAGATCGAGCATCCGGCTGCGGGAAAGGTGCGTATGGCCGGCATGCCGGTCAAGTTCTCAGGCACGCCGGCGTCGCTGCGGCTGCCGCCGCCGATGCTCGGACAACACAGCGAGGAGATTTTGAATACGTGGCTGGCCATGCGTCGTGAAGAGATCGCTGAACTGAAAAGAAAGCGCGTTATATGAAGGGAATCACTTTTGAAGGGTTTCGTCCCGGGGATCGTTATGTTACGAGCAGGCGCACGATTGCCGAACACGATGTCCTGCAGTTCGTGTGTTTGGTGGGCCTGACCGAACCGCTGTTTCTCGACCTCGAGTACATCAAGAAAGAGAGTCTGTTCGGGGAACGCATCGCCCCCGGAAGCCTGACCTTCGCGATAGCCGAGGGCCTGACCGTACAAACAGGAATTATTCACGGAACGGGCATGGCATTTGTGGGCATCGATAAAATGCGCCTTTTTGGCCCCGCCAAAGTGGGCGACACGATCAACGTGGAAATCGAGGTGCTCGACAAAAAACAAGTTCCCGCGCGCGGGGGCGGGATCGTCCGTTATCGCCAGTGGGTTCGCAACCAGCGCGGCGAGACCATTATGGAATACGATGTGGCTCGTTTGATTCGGAATGATCAAAAAGAAAATCAGGAGTAAACGGCGTGACTGAACAGACACAGTTGAAGTTTGGCATCTTGCTGCCGACGCGAGAAGTGGTCATCTCAGGCCGGTCCGATCCAGGCAGCATTTACAAGCTGGGGGATCGCGCCGAGGAGCTGGGTTTTCACTCGGTTTGGGTGGGTGACAGCATCACGGCAAAACCCCGCTTAGAAGCCCTCACTACCCTCGCCGCCGTCGGTGCGAGAACTCGTCGTGTCCGTCTCGGTACTGCCGTTTTTCTTGCAGCGCTGAGGAATCCCATCCTCCTTGCTCACATGACCGCGAGTCTGGACTGGCTCACGGGCGGCCGCGTCGATCTCGGCATCGGTTACAGCAGGCCTAACGACCCTGCCCAGGAGCAAGAATTCCAAATGTTGGGCCTCTCGGCCGATAAGCGGATCAAGATGAGCGAAGAGCTCGTTCAGGTCATGCGCCGCTTATGGCGCGAGAACGATGTTTCCCACGGCGGTGCGTTTTACCGGTTTGAACATGTAACCCTGGAACCAAAACCGGTCCAGCCGGGGGGATTGCCCATTTGGTTGGCCTCCAACAACGTCGAGCCGGGGCTGAAGCGCGTGGGCCGAATGGGAGATGGCTGGCTCAATAACATCACCAAGCCTGACCTTTATCGGGAATGCTGGGAGAAGATTCGCGCCTATGCGTCCGAAGCCGGGCGCGATCCCGGCGCCATCCAGCCGGGGCTTTATCTCACCTGTGCCGCCGGTGGCAAAGAAGCATTGGCGGAGGGACAGAGCTTTCTCGCCCAATACTACAACAGACCCTACGAGGCGGTCGCCAAGGCGATGCTTTGTGTGACTGGCACTTGGGACGAGGTGATCGACCGGATCGAGGCATACCGTGAGGCGGGCGCGCGCACCGTCGTGATCCGCTTTGCCACGCGCGATCAAATCGGTCATTTGGAAGCCTGCGCCGAGTCTTTCGCCAAGCGCGGCTTACATTAAGGGCGAGACAGGACTGTCGGGAAAAAGCTCCGCTATGCCACGCAATGTGCAGGTGTTTGCCATTGACAAGCTCCCTGTAGCCTCACGCGAACGGCTTTACGCGCCGAGCGTAAATGATCGCCCTACTTCAACGATGACCAGTTCTTTGCTGTCAGCGCCAGTCCCGAGGCATTGATGGCGGCGGCGAGGATGAACATCCACGAGTAGCCCGCCAGATCGACGGCGAGTCCGCTCAGCAGCGCGCCCAGCCCGTTGCTCGCCGGTAAGGCCACGGAAAAGCTCGCCATGGCGCGGCCGCGCCGTTCAATCGGAGCTTTTTCCATGGCGAGAGCGAGAATGCGGGCGCTGGCGATGCCAGAGCCGATGGAGTAGAGCGCGCCGGAGAGCATCATTCCGAAGAGGTCGGCGGCGAACGACATCGTCAGGAGAGCGACGCTCTCCAGCGTGAAAGCGGCGATGAGCGAGCGGCCGCAGCCGATTTTGTCCGAGACGCGGCCGAGCAGGGGACGGGCCAGCACGCTGGTGACGCCGGTTACGACGAAGAACCAGCCGAAGTGGCCGATGCCGAGCTGGCGGGCGTAGAGGACCGCGAAACTGGTGAGACAGGGCAGGGACACATGCGAGGTGAGGAGCAGCGTGGCGGCCAACAGGATGTCGCGGTCAAAGACGCTGACGATGTCACGCCACCAGGATTCGGTCGGTTCGGTCTGGCGGCGGCGCGGCGCGCGCGCTACCTGGCGTGACAGCGCCGCGCCGCCGCCCGCCCCGGCCAGCGCCAAGGACATCGCGAGAATAAAGGCGGCGCCAAAGCCGCCGAAGGGCGCGTCGATGATCCATAACGCAACCGCGGGAAATATGATCGTCGCGCTGGACTGGACGGCGCCGTAATAGCCCGATGCTTCGCCGCGCCGCGCGGCGGGCGCGCTAGTCGCGAGCAGGGTGTAGCCGCCGGTCGTCATGCCCGACCAGCCGATGCCGCGCAGGCCGTTGGCCAACATCGTCACGCCGGCGAATGGGATGAGGCAGAGCGAAATGCTGAAGGCTTGGCCGAACATTCCCAGGATCAGCACGCCGGTTTCGCTCCAGCGGTCGGCCCAGTAGCCGATCACCGGACGGGAGAGCACGCTGGCAACGCCGAAAGAGGCGATGACCAGTCCGACGATAACAGGCGAGCCGCCGAGGGCGGTGATGTAAAGCGGGAAGGTCGGTTGGAGAACGAAATGCATCCCGTAGCCGAGAAACTGGACGGCGCAGAGCAGTATGAAGGTGCGCGTCCAGATCGATGTGGACTGGCCGTTTGTCATGGAGTCAGAGGCGTTTAGACCCATTCGAGTTTACCCTCGCGCCGTTCATGAGCATGAAGATCAGGCCTACGGCTTCCAGCGCGGCCAGGAGCAAATACATGCCGACATAGCCGGCGCCTTCGACGGCGCTGCCGACGAGCAGAGAACCCAGACCGTAGCTCAAGGGATAGCCCATCGAGAAGGTCGCCATCGCTTTTCCGCGCCGCATGGGATCGGCGCGCTCCACAGCGAAGGCGAGCGTCGTCGAGATGCCGATAGCGTTGCCGGCCATGAAGAGGGCGCCGGCGCAGATCATGCCGAACAGATTGGCGACCATGGCGATCAAGAGCAGGCCGATGACCTGCAAAGTGAAGCCCGCGGCGATCGAGCGGGAACGGCCAACCTTGTCCGAAAGCCGGCCCAATAGAGGGCGGCCGAGCAAGTTGGTCAGGCCGACGACGATAAAAAAAGGGGCGAAATTCCTTATGCCGAGATCGCGGGCGTAAAGAACGCTGAAGTTGGTGAGCGCCGGCAAAGCCAGATTCAACCAAAAGAGCAACAGGGAGGGTAGAAACACTTCGCGCTCGACGAAGCGGAAAATCTGGCGCCACCAGGGTGTGGAGTCTTTTGACAGAGGAAGACCGACCGGCCGTGGCAGGTGGCGTGAGATTAATCCGCCCACAGCGGCTCCGACAAATGGCAAGAGCGCCGTCACCGCGAAGACGACGCCGAAGCCCCCGAACGGAGCGGCGATCAACCACAGGGCAAAGGCGGAAAATAAAATGGCGGGGGAGCCTTGGACGCCGCTGTAAAGACCCGAGGCCTCGCCGCGCCGCGTCTCAGGCGCGGTGAGCGCGAGCAGCGCATAGCCGCCGGCGTTGAGCCCCGCCCAGCCGATGCCTCTTAGGCCGTTGGCCAGCATGGCGGCGCCGGCAAAGGGAATGAAGCAGAAAAACATGCTGGCGCCTTGAAACAGCAAGCCCCAGTTCATCACTCCCGCGTCGCTCCAGCGATCGATCCAATGGCCGACCAACGGCCGAACGATCACGCTGGTCGCGGCGAACGCCGCAAGCACCAGCCCCACCATGAAAGGCGAACCGCCGAGCTGCGTCACGTAGAGCGGCAGGGCGGGCGCGAGCATCGCATGCTGCGCGTAGCCGAGCAACTGGGCAGCGCAGAGGAGCGCGAAGGCGCGGGTCCAGATGGTGGTGTCGGGATTTCCGGAAGTCATGAAATGGGGGGCATGGGATGGTAGCGTGAGCGTGCGCCTTCCGGCCGAGCAAACTCTACCTTCGTCAGTATCCCGCGCTACTTTGAAGATCAAGTCTCGGACGTAGAAAAAAGGGACGCGGTGCAGAATCCAGAAGCTTGGCAATAACTCGCTCGTCATCAACGTAGAAGGAGATCACGGCCAAAGGCCCGCATCTCATCGTCGTGCTCAACGGAACCCGCACCGCCGAGGTTCAGGACACCAAACATGCTCGTGGGCCGTTCTCGTTTCAGTATTCCACCGCCGTCGTGAAATTCCGCAAGGTGCAAATCAAGCCGCTGTAGCTAAATCCACCCGGCGAAGATCGTCGCTTGCACAATCCCGCATATGATTTGCGGCTGCTGCGCCAGACGCTGCACCTTCGTCCGAACGCCCAAGTCATCGCCGCTACGGACAAGATTTCATCGGCCGTTGGCTTTATGAACAGGGCGCAAAATTGCCCGCACCGACCTGCCGCCGACCCGCTTTCGAGAACCCAAAGAGCCCAGCCCAAGGTAGGGCTGGACATTGCCCGCCAGCCTATAGTAAGAAAAGCTCAAACGAGCTGGGAGTAAGAAGGGTCAAAAGTGGTCTCTGGTATTCTAGCATTGCTGTCCGGCGAGGCATGAGATTCTTCCCATAGAATAACAGTCCGACTCATTACGGGGAATGAAGGCATATGGTGAGCAACGAGTTTACAACCACGACGAGCACCGTCGTGATCCGCTTTGCCACGCGCGATCAAATCGGTCATCTGGAAGCCTGCGCCGAGTCCTTCGCCAAGCGCGGCTTACATTTCGGCCTCCTTACTTGACGGGCGCTTCACCGGCCGGACGATTGACGCAGCGCCTCGTCGACAAGAGACAAATCCGCCAGCTGCGAAGCCTCCACGTCGTCTTTGATATTGCCGGCTTCCTTTTCAAGCGCGATCAGCCGTTTGACGGCCTCGGCAGAAAATGTTGTGGCAAAAGCCCAAGAAAATCCGTATCATAGCCAGAAGCGGGACAATGCCAAAGCGCTGAACCGGTAGAAAGACTAGTGGATGCGGCGGATTGAGATTGAATGGGACGAGGACAGTATTAGCCATATCTGGCGGCACCACGTAGAGCCGGAGGAAGTTGAAGAAACTTTGGAAGGACGGTATATTTTTCGCAGAGGACGTGACGGAACCTACTATGTCCTTGGGCAGAGCAAAAGTGGAAGATATTTGTTTATTGTGCTTGCTCGTGAACCTTCAGGACGTTATCGCGTCGTCACGGCACGCGATATGACCGAGCCGGAACGCCGCTGGTTCAAAAGAAAGGTGCGGTAACATGCGACGAATTCCTAAATTCACATCAATTAAAGCCGCGCGTGATTTCTGGGACACGCACGATGCCATAGAAGTTTTTGGAGATCGCGGCTGGAAACTGTCGGCGCCCGGTGGGACCAGCGTGCGATCGCTTTACGTGACCAAAGTTGGAACTAAAGGGGCGATGGTCCACGTTCCTCGGGATTGGCTCATCTCCATAGGCGCAGGGAAGGGCCGAAAGATCAAAGCGCGGGTGAAAGGCAAAAGTCTTGTAATGGAGTTAGCCTAAGGCGGTCGGCGCCCTTGGGTGGGCTACTGCTGGTGATAGGAATTTTCTTTGAGAGGCCAGCCACTGAGAACTCAAAATGTCCTTCGAGAACCCAAAGAGCCTGGCAGGAAGGGTCTGAATGTCGCTGACCCCCAATTTGTCGTGGAGAGTGCCCGATAGGGTCTCCTGTCAACCTCCGGCCGGGTCTTAAGATAGGCTGGACATTGCCCGCCAGCCTATAGTAAGAAAAGCTTAAACGACCTGGGAGTAAGAAAGGTGATTTCTGGTCTTCTAGCATTGCTGTCCGGCGGGGCATGAGATTCTTCCCATAGATCCAAGTGCTCAAGGATTTTTTGAAGCCCGTCAGGTTGGTCAATGAAGCTGATGATTCGCCTCTCTCCATCGCATTTAGGGCAGGTCAGGGGGTCCGTTTCATAGACTTTTCTGATGAAGTAGGACCAGCGCTTCTTTAATTCCCTTGATACCGACAGGGGATCAAGCTCAATGATCTCCTGTTTTTCAATTCACTTGTTTTGGTGATCATGTTACCTTGCGGCCATGGTAAGACAATGATCTTTTCCGCGTATCACTGGACGCAAAAATGAATCGCCATCTAATCTCCTATCCGATCACACAGCAAGTCCAGGAGGCACGCCTAAGGTTCAGTCGAATTAATGAGGCTGTCGCCATTCCAACCACCGGCCGATCTGAACTGGAAATCGTCCGGCTGTTGGGCAATGTACATTACGCGCACATTGAGAGGCTGCTACAATTGATAGATAAGACGTTGGCGGTATGCGGCTGTATCGGTAAAAGTCTCCTTGAGCAAACAAATTCATTCCAGTTTGGAAGTCGGCTCGCAGAGTTTTTTCTGTTTTCCCATCTTCGTGAGCACTTAGGCGAAAAGGTTCACCCACCTACAACGGGACCGAGTGAAAAGGGGCCAGATATTGAGATTCCGTGGAACGACCTCTTGGTCAAGATTGAGGTGTATTCGCCTATCGATTTGATGGGCTTTCAATCCCTGGAGAGACATTTTACATCTCTGTGTAAATACCTGCCAGTAAGAAAGGGGTTCACTCTTGAAATTAGTGTCGATCCTCTCGATCAATCAGAACGAGGGGTGTGGTACCCTTATTCAATACCAAACGAACAAAAAGTTATCAGCTGGTTACGTGAGACGAGCGCAGGTATGCATGAGTGGCTGAGCACTAGCGCTCCAAGCGACCACTACTGCCTGAAGGGTCCGGGCGAAAACATTGTGATCGATGTGACTTTGAAAGATGTGGTCGACGATCCGAACTATCGAAGTGTTGGTTTTACGCCCCGTACACGATCGACAGATAGCCGCCTACTATTCGAATGTGGGAACGGAGAATCGACCGCAAGTTCTTGTTGGGGACAGAAATTAAAGGAGAAGCTCGCAAAAAGACAGGCAGGCCCGCCGGCATCAGAGGTGCTGCGTATCCTATGTGTTGACTTCGCGCACGCCGATACCGGCTTTCCGGATTTCATTTGTTGGCCAAAAATTGCCGAGCGGATTTCTGAGACGGTCACTCTCCTGGTTGCCAGTATTTCCGGTGCGACCCCTTACGATATTTTACTGCCTGCACGACTGGACCTTAATTGCTGTTTTGGATCGCCAATCTGGATTGACCCCACTAAGAAAGCAAGAGCTGGGGAGTTCATCCCAACTGCCGGACTTGATCGCCCGTGCGTTTACGAAGTTCCAGACTAACGCCCACTGATGGAATCATTAGCTTCATTGACTAACCTGAGGTGATTCGAAAACTCCTTCAACACTTAGGTCTATGGGAAGAGTCTCGCGCCCCGCCGGACAACGTTGCCGCACGAGAAATCACTTTTCAGCCTGCATACTCGCAGTTAATTTAACGCCTTCATACCCCAACCGGAGGCAGAGGCCTTCAAGGGGCGCTTCGGCGCTGGGTCGCGGAAAAAATCCGGTGTTTCGAGCTTGTAGTAAAAAATCAACTTCCTATCAGTTCCTGATTAGATCTTTCTCTTTTTCCGGTCTTCAAGGATCTCCGGCGCGGTCCCGGTTCTTGTTGTTAGGCCGCGAATTTGCTTTCCATCTCCCGTATTGTCTTCAACAAGATTGGGAACGCCACTCCACTGTTAATGTCGTGCTCCCAGAGCCGCACGAGGCTGTAACCTTCATAGCCGCCAGCGTTAAAAAGCTCGTTAATCTCTAGGTCGCTTTTCGGGCGGCGGCCGTCTGGGCAATGAGCGGGACAGGCATGCCAGTAGCATCCATCCACCTCGACTAGAAGTCTTACATGCGGAATGTACACGTCGAACTTATGATAAATCCCATTTCCTAAAAGTTCGGGAAGCCAAAACTCTTTTCTAAGATCAATCTGGTTCTCCTCGATGAATTTCCTCACGAGGATCGCTGGTTTTGAGTCCCAAAATGGCCCCTGCGTTTGGAGACGCGTCACGACTTCCCTATTTGCCTTCAGTGACGCGCTAATTTTCGCCCTGCTTTCCTTCGACAACTTTCGCCTGCTATTCGCTAAGCCAATTCTTGCTCGGTGCTCCGAGGTCATTATGCGGCCTTTCATTGCGGCGCTAATCTTCGCGCGGGCGTCGTCCGTTGGTTGCCGTCCCTTAGCCTTTGCTGAAATTCTCGCGCAGGTTTCTGGTGATCGTTTCCGCCCCTTGTGAACTGCAATCATTCGGCGTTTTTCATCTTCAGTGTGCCGCCGCCCCCTCATCTTGACCAAGTCGGCCTCGGAATGTTTCAGCCCCGTTTTGAGCGCGCGCATCTTTTCCTTGTACTCCCGAGTATTGACCGCCTTCTTGTGATTATGAAGCGCCTCGACCGTCGGTTTCCGCCCTTTCCGTGTCGCGCTCATCCTGGCCTTGGTTTCTTCCGAGTGCCTTTTCCCTGTCATTCCCATTCTTCTTC
>MGSS01000045.1 GCA_001798595.1 Deltaproteobacteria bacterium RIFCSPLOWO2_12_FULL_60_19
ACCACACAATCAGGTTAATACCAATCTCGATCCTGCTTCTCACCCGGACGATCGTAACTACCCAAACCTGCGCGGCTCCCGCATCGGGATCGACGCTACAGTGGACTTCAAGGGCTTCGAGTTCCCGCCTGAGACTCAGCCCTCAGCGGAGGAGTTCGCGCGCGTAGATGCCCGCTGGCGCGAATACGGCATCGATTGACAGCACCTGGCAGCGCTCAGAGCGATCCGGATCTGGCGTGAGAGAAACTTAACCGTGCAACAGATGCAGTACGTTGAGCCCGGCAGCCTGACCGAGGCGCTCCAAACACTTTCCCAGAATGGAGAGGAGGGCAAGGTATTAGCCGGCGGCCAGTCTCTTCTCCTGATGCTCCATCTCGGCCTGGTCCGTCCTGCTGTGCTGGTGTCGCTGCAGCGCCTGTCCGATCTCACGGCGATCGCCTATGATCCAAAAGGAGGTCTTCGCCTTGGCGCGATGACAACGCAGCGGGCCATAGAGACCTCGCCCCTGGTGCGACAGCACTGTCCGATGCTTGCGCGTACGAGTAGCCTGATCGCCAGCGTGCACGTGCGGATGCTCGGCACCTTGGGCGGCAACCTCTGCCACAATCTGCCTGGCGCCGATCCTCCACCTGCGCTCATCGCCCTGGATGCTACGGTGTTGCTCGCCAGCACCCGTGGTGTGCGGGAGTTGGCTATCGCAGAGCTGTTCTCCGGCTTCATGGAGACAGCGGTCAGACCAGACGAACTCTTGACGGAAATTCGGATTCCTCCTGCATCGTTGGGCGGGCGCGCGGTCTATCTCAAGCATTGTGTTCGAAGCGTCGACCCAGCGCTAGTGGGGGTCGCTGTTCGCTTAAAGCTGGCCGGCGACGGCGTAACCTGCGCAGATCTCCGCATCGGGGTTGGGGGCGTCTCGCCCACACCCTACCGGGCAGGTAGTGCTGAGAAGATCCTGCGCGGCCAGCGGTTGAGCCGGGACAGCATTTCTGCCGCGTCGGCCGTGGCCGCTGCTGAGTGCGATCCGATAACGGACGCCCATGGGTCAGCGCGGTACCGGCGTAAGATGCTCGAAGTCTTCATGCGCCGGGCGCTCACAGGCGGATGGAATGGAGACGGCGCGGCAGCCTTGTGCTAGAGAAAAGAGATATGAAGTATCCGGTTACGCTGGGAGTTAACGGCGAGAGCTTTGAACTCTTAGTGGAGGCGCACAAACCGCTGCTGCACGTTTTGCGCGACGATCTGAATCTGACGGGCGCCAGGCGCGGCTGCGAAAGCGGTTACTGCGGCGCTTGCACAGTTCTCTTGGACAGGCAGCCTGTCCACTCATGCTCTGTGTTGGCCGTTGCCGCAGTGGGGAAAGAGATTACCACGATCGAAGGACTTGCGGTGAACCGTCAGCTTCATCCGCTGCAGGAAGCCTTTGTCGCAGACGGCGCCATCCAGTGCGGCTACTGTTCGCCGGGTTTCATTCTTACCGCCAAAGCTTTGCTGGACGGAGAGCCGCAGCCGGATTCTTCGACGGTAAGGGAGTGGCTAAAGGGCAATATCTGTCGCTGCACCGGTTACGCCAAGATCGTCAGCGCAGTGCTGAATGCGGCTGGGAAGGTGCGCGCCGGGGAGGGCAGATGAGCGCAGAGTTCACTGTCGTCGGCAAGTCTTTGAAGAGGGTCGACGGTGTGGCGCGTGCCACCGGCCGGATTACCTACGGCGTTGACATGAAATTGCCGGGCATGCTTCACGCGAAGATTGTCCGCAGCGAACAACCGCATGCCCGTGTAGTGCGCATCGATTATGCCCCTGCCTTGCGTTTGCCCGGGGTTAAGGCAGTAGTCACCGGCGCGGACGATCCCGGGGGCCTCTTTGGATCGCGCATGTCGGATCAGCCGATGATGGCGCACGAAAAGGTCCGCTACATTGGCGAGCCGATAGCCGCGGTGGCCGCGGTGGACGAAGAAACAGCCGAGGAAGCGCTCGGTCTCATCTCGGTGGAATACGAGCCGCTTCCCGCCGTGTTCGACCCTTGTGAAGCCATGCAACCTGGGGCCCCTATCATTCACGAGCGCATGCACGAGTACAAGTACTGGGAAGGTTGGTGTAACCCTCGCCCGGGCACGAATATCATCAACGCGCTCGTGTTGCGCAAAGGAGATGTGGAGCGGGGCTTCGCTGAAGCTGCGGTCGTCGTCGAGAACACTTACCGGACGCATGCGATCCAGCACGTTTCCATGGAGCCTCATGCCTGTGTAGTGCAGGCTGAGACCGATGGGCGGGTGACCGTCTGGTCATGCACGCAAGCGCCGTACCTCCTGCGCGGGAGTCTTGCCGCTGCGCTTCGGATTCCAGCGAGCAAGGTGCGCGTGATTGCCACTGCGGTAGGGGGTGGTTACGGAGGCAAGGTGCGCCTGAAACTCGAGGGGCCCGCAGCGCTGCTCTCGATGAAAACAGGCCGGCCGGTGAAAATGGTGTACACGCGCACCGAAGAATTTATCGGCGCAGTAACACGGCACCCTTCTGTGATTCGTATGACGACGGGCGCGCGCCGTGATGGCACTCTTTTGGCCTGTCGAGCCGAAGTTATCTTGGACACGGGCGCATACTGCGAGGCAGGCGAGGTCGTGCTCTGGGAGGTCGTGCAGGCGACGCCGGGACCCTATGTAGTTCCAAATGTCTGGGTGGACGGATACTGTGTCTACACTAACCGCGTTTCGGCCGGGCCTTGCCGGGGCTTTGGGTGGCCACAGGTAACCTGGGCATCCGAGGGGCAGATGGATGCTCTTGCCCGCGAGCTAAAGATGGATCCGCTGGAGATTCGCCTCAAGAACGCATTTGAGGAGGGAAGCATCTCGGCTTCAGGAGAGGTGCTTCACAGCGTCGGGTTCAAAGAGTGTTTGCAGCGCGTCGCCGAAGCTGTCGATTGGCATAAGAGAGAGCGCCGGCCAGGCCGCGGCATCGGCTTAATCGGTTTTACCAAAATGTCGATGCCTCAGACTGCTTCGGCTGCGTTCGTGAAGCTCAACGAAGATGGCAGGATCGGTCTTATGACTTCCGCGGTGGACCTGGGTCAAGGCATCAGCACGGCTCTGGCACAGATCGCCGCGGAAGAAATCGGTGTGACATTGGAAGCCGTCGAGGTAGCTGCGGCGGATACCGATACCACTCCTTTTGACTCCGGCGCCATTTCAAGTCGACAGACTTTTCATGTCGGCAACGCCGTAAAGAGAGCGGCCGGAGACCTCAAGCAGCAAGTGCTCGCTGCTGCAGCGACGATGCTGGAAGCGAGACCCGAAGATCTGGAGATCCGGCAGGGGCGGGTGTCGGTGCGCGGGGTTCCGGACAAGAGCGTGACACTGGCGCAGGTCGGCACAGCAACTCAGATCCGGCTGGGCCAGCCCATTCTCGGCCGCGGAGCACACCTCGAAGAAGATATTGTCATGCCCGATATGGCGACCGGTCAAAGCCCAAAGCCGGCCCCCTACTGGAAGTACGCCGCTCAGGCCGTCGAGGTGGAAGTGGACTCGGAAACTGGCAAGGTGGTTGTCCAGAAGATGGTATCGGCGCATGACTGCGGCCGTGCCATCAACCCCCTTAGCATTGAAGGCCAAGTTCAAGGTGGAGCCGTTATGGGCCTTGGGTTTGCTCTGATGGAAGAGATGATTTTCGACGAAGGTCGGGTTGTGAACCCCAATTTGATGGATTATCGCGTGCCCACATCCACGGACTTTCCGGACGTGGAGGCTGTCATCGTTGAGGCGCCCCATCGGGACGGACCGTTCGGAGCTAAGGGTGTGGGCGAAACGTCGACCATCGGCGCCGCGGCAGCCGTTCGGAGCGCGATTGCAGACGCAGTGGGAGTGACTATCAACGAGCTGCCGATCACATGCGAGAAGGTGCTCGATGCGATTGAAGCACGAACGAAGGAGCAAAAGCTTCCCGGGTGATAGTCATCCGCAATAATCAGGGTAGCGGCGCAGTTTCTCGACAAATGCGTCTCTCATGGGACGGCCATCGAAGCGCATATACTCATTCTCAATCGGCTCCCTGCCCGGTTCGACCTTGGCCACAAAGAAGCTAAGCTCTGACCTGTCGAGGGCCGGCTTTACAGAACTGGCGAACTCCTCGACGGTGTGGAGGGTGGCCGTCACCTTGATGCCGGCACCCTGGGCTAGCTTTTCTATGTCGGCTTTTCGTGACGTGGCTGTCGGGCCCATGGCGCCATAGCGCTGGTTGTCAAAGACGATGGCGAGCAGGTTTGGAGGATTGATATCAGCTACTGTGACCAGGGTGCTTGTGTCGAGGAGGAGGCTACCGTCCGAGTCGAGGGCAATGACCTTGCGGCGCGGAAACGCCAAACTGAGTCCCTGCGCGAAGGGAAGACAGAGTCCTAAATTGAGCCCGTAGAAGTTGGGCCCCTTTTTCCACAGAGGTGACCATTCCCTGGCGGTTGTGGAGAGACTTGTAACCGTAATGACCTCTTCATCGATCCAGGAAGCTAACAGCTTGAGGCAATCGAAGCGTTTCACCACAGCACCTCCCCGGTCAGGAGGAGAACAATTGGCGTGCCATAGGACCTGCAGGAGAAATGGGCATCCTTGATCTGACGTTTGAGCGCGCTGTTCTGGTTAATGACGCGGTAGGGGACGCGCAGCGCATTGAGCAGCGGCTCGCCTACCTGATTGAACAGAAAAAGCGACGCGCCAGGAATACCGCTGCGGTCCCCGATATCGCCGCGGTAAGAGGCCATAATGAGCAAGGGAACACTGTAGAAGCCCATCTGTGTCAGGGCCCAACCGCCAACCAGCAAACCGGCAATGCCTGTGATGAAGACAGATCGGCGGCCACCCAGAGATGCTCCGCCGCAAAGAGCAATACCATGTCCCTCGCCGGTCACCGTGACTGTTTGAAAAAATGGGTCAGCGCGCAGAGCTTCGGTCAGCGGATAAGTCGGTTCTTCCGGCAGCGTCACCGCCAGATCAATTTGCTCTTCCTTGAGTGTTTCGATGATGGTCCGCAATGTTGGTTCATTCATGCTTTGCCTCCGTAGTAGATGTTCGTTTTCGGGTTCTGCGAGCTCTGCCAAATCGAGAACAATGGCCAGAGTTATAGTAACCGCTATGGGTTGTCAACAGGAGGAAAACGGCTTGACAAAGGAAAAACACTACGGCTAAGGGTACGAGAGCGCAGCGACGGTCTCTAACGTGTTTGAAGAGGTCCATCCTATATGCCATACCGTGACTTGAGAGCGTTTCTTGAGCGATTAGAGAAAGAGGGAGAGATTGTTCACGTAGAGGCGGAAGTGGATCCCCTGTACGAGATCGGCGCGATCTGCCGGCTTGCGTTGGATCGGGGAGGAGTGGGCGGGAATAAGGCTTTATATTTCAGCCGTCCCAAGGGTCACTCGCACGCGGTTGCGGTGAACCTGCTGTCAACCCGGAAGAGATACTGCATTGGTCTTGAATGCAATCCTGATGAGGTTCACGAAGAGTGGCTGCGCAGAACAAAAAGTCCTATTCCGCCAATCATTGTAAAGGATGGTCGATGTAAAGAGGTGGTCCGCATCGGCAAGGATGCCAATCTCTTTGAGCTCCCGGTTCCGACGTGGAATGAGAAAGACGGTGGCCCTTACATCACCTTCCCTTGCCATATCAGCAAGGATCCGGAAACTGGCGTGCGCAATGCGGCCATGTATCGGGCCATGGTTCATGACGAGAGAACGCTGGGAATCTTAGCTGCCCCTTACAGGCACATTCGCCTGCACTTTGAAAAAGCCCGTGCTCGGGGCCGGCCTTTACCCGTGGCCATCGCAATTGGGCTGGATCCCACGATTTACGCTACCGCTGTGGCCTCATTCCCTTTTGGTATCGATGAGCTTGCGATGGCGGGCGCCTTAAGAGGCGAGCCGGTCGAGATGGTTCAATGTGAGACGATTCCATTGGATGTCCCCGCTAGCTCGGAGATTGTGATTGAGGGAGAAATGGCGCCCGGAGTCCTGCGCGAGGAAGGGCCGTTCGGCGAGTTCACCGGGTATTATGGGGATCGGGCTCCTCAGCCGATCATCGAGGTTAAAGCGATTACCCATCGAAAAGATTTTGTCTTTCAAGGAACCTACACCGGGCTTCCACACAACGAGAACTGTGTGGTGACAGGAATTAGCAACGAAGCTGAGATCGTCCGTCAGTGCCCGCTTCCCGGGATCAAGAAAGTTCACTTCACTTCCGGAGGGGGCGGCTACCTCCACGCAGTTGTGTCTGTCAAAAAGCCTTACGATGGTTACGGCAAAATGGTGGGCCTCTCCGTTCTCGGAACCACGGCGGGAAGGACCGTTAAACTCGTCACTGTGGTCGATGATGACATCGACCCGAGCGATCTTGCCCAGGTTGACTGGGCGGTTACGACGCGCGTGCGCGTGGATCGCGATGTCGAGATCATTAAGGATCTCTCAGCCAATGTTCTCGATCCCACTATGATTCTGAGCGAAAAGAGAGGAGGTTCCAGAGCCGACAAGATGATCATCGACGCGACCAAGCCCATTCTGGAACCCTTACCGCCGGAGTGCCGGCCTGAGCCAAGGGTAATGGAAGAGGTCATTCGGAATTGGAGGAAATATGGGATTGCTTAGACGCATACTTCACACACAGGGATCACGCCGGTTGGCTGCGGTTCTTGGCATCCTTGGCAGTCTGGCTTTTACCCTGGTGGTCTGGGCAGCGGAGAAGCTGACGGTGGGCTACGGCTCCATCGGCGGGGGCATGTGGCCCGCTATCGTTGCGGAGAAAAAAGGGTTCTTTGGCAAAAACGGACTCGAAGTCACCTACATTTTTATCGAAGGCGGCACAAGGGCGCTCACAGCGCTGATCTCCGGCGACGTCCGTTTTCTGCAGGTTGGCGGCACGGAGGTGATCAATGCCGCTCTGGGTGGGGCCGACGTCGTGATCGTGTCGAGCCTGGTCAACACCCTCTCT